>JACUTN010000025.1 GCA_014859805.1 Candidatus Bathyarchaeota archaeon | reverse complement strand
ACAACTTGATAGAAATCGGTCGTGGATGTTGTCGAGGATGCAAATTCTGCAGCGTGACTTTAAGGCCCTTAAGGTGGTATCCGTATGACAAGATATTGCGGGAAATAGATGTGACCATGAGAAACAAAGGTGGCGTATGCCTTCACGCCGAAGACGTCATGCTTTACGGTTCCAAAAACACCATTCCGAACGACGAAAAACTCATCAAACTTCATGAGATGGTTGTGGAAAAATGCAATGGGATAGGATGGAGTCACTGCTCCCTCGCAGCTGTGGCGTCAAGACCAAAGCTTTTCTCGAAAATCTGTGAGATCATACTGCAGAAGCAACCATGGTTGGGTGCAGAAATCGGGATAGAGACCGGCTCAGCAGAGCTTGCGAAAAAGACTATGCCTGCTAAGGCTCATCCGTTTAAACCTGAGGAATGGCCTGAAGTTGTTCGCATGGGCATGGGGCTCATGCACGATAACAATCTGGTTCCAGCGTGCACACTTATCGTGGGCGTGCCGGAAGAAACAGAAGAAGATCTGATCAAAACAATCGAGTTGATGGATGACCTTAAGGGTATCAGAAGTTTAATTGTGCCTTTGTTTTTCGTTCCGATGGGTAGATTGAAAGATGAGGATTGGTTCGAAGAAACTGAGATGAATGAGCTTCACAAAGAGTTGCTGGTTAAATGTTTGAAGCATGACCTTTATTGGGTAGGTGAATTGATTCGTATGGGTTTCGTTGGGAAATGGCATGGAACGATTCTACGATCTTTGTATGAAGCTTTTGTCAAGATAGTAGAGTTTAAAGCGAAAAGGGCTGGAATCTAGACACCGCATAACCATATCATTCAATCAACAGAAATTTTCAAATGTTAAAAAAAGGAGGTTGTTCGTAAGTACATTGAGTTTTTCTCTACCCTGCAATTCAAAGCTTGAATCTTATGAACAGCGACAATGATTCGATCTTACTGTTCTTCCGGTTCTGGTTCTACCCACTTCTCTATGAGTAGTTTCTCTTCTCCGCCAGGTTTGAAACTTACTTTTACGAGTATGCTGTCTGAGCCTTTGAATGGGAACATGCTGTCTTCAGCCAAGTACACTGGCAGGTAGATCAAGTACTTACCGTCTGTCCTTCTGAACAAGCGCCCTCTTCCTTCGCTAACCATTTTGCTACACCTCGATTATATTTTGGTTTAATAGCTAAGTTACTACATTGAGTAGGTATTTAAACTTTACTCTCATCTGTTTCGCAAAACAGTAATTATTGATTCACATATATTATCTCAACGATATTGTTTACTCATATTATCCTGCAGTCATAAGATCATAGGTGAAACTGAAGTGTATCATCTGCAAGCAGACGCATCTTAATGTTCAAGTAGGCTAACCGATGCAAAAACGCATAGTCTTGGTACACTTATGCTTTCTTTTCGAGGAACTTTTTTCATTTTTCTCTTGAAATGTCAAAACACATAAAGAACTGAGACTATAATAATTAGTCGTGGTTTGGAGGCAAAGTGAGATGGCGGGTATAGTTCTCGTTAGAGACATAATGTCAAAAAATGTGCGAGTAGTGCGACTGGACTCCAGCGTCAAAGAGGTCGTGGCTACTATGAACAAGTTTGACATAGGCTCCATAATAGTTGTGCAAGGCGACAGACCAGTAGGCATCATAACTGAGCGTGACATACTTAGAAGAGTAGTGGAACCTTGCTTAGCACCAGAAATCCTCGCTGCGAGGCAAGTTATGACCAGTCCAGTGGTGTCCATCAGAGAAACAGCCAGTATAGACGAAGCGGCTGAGCTTATGGCAAAGAAAAAGGTCAAAAAACTTCCGGTTATGAATGAAGAGAAGCTTGTCGGTATTGTGACGTTTACAGACGTAGTGACTAAAGTTCCAGCGATGCTCTCTATGCTGGAAGAATTGTTGAGACCTTATCACCGTTCGTACTGAACACGCAATTGAGCTTTGATTCTTTTCACATCACGTGTATCTTCTGATTTACCGCGCGCGAAATCAAAAGAGGACTCAGTTGCTGGTGCATTGTTTAATGGCTAAACTTAAATATCACTGGAAAACTCAAAACTCATAATGTATGAGCCGCCGTAGCTCAGCTAGGTAGAGCGGCTGGCTGTTAACCAGTCGGTCGTAGGTTCGAGTCCTACCGGCGGCGCCACAACCAAACCATTTCTTTCTGTTATTGCAGAAGATTTTTTTTAGCATACTGCCATCACATAACAATGCTTTCTGGATGAGTTGCTCAAGGCTTATGTTTATGTTTTCTGAATAACTCTGTGCATGTTGTGCTTATAGAAGAGTGAAATGTTTGAAAAAACGGATATTTGTGCGTAAAGCTCGTAGCTCTGACAGGGAGGCTGTGTTTAGTTTCTGTGAGAAAACGTGGAGTTGGGGTGACTATGTACCGAAGGTTTGGGATAAGTGGCTTAAACAGAGAAACGGCGGAGTGTTCGTAGCCACAATCAACGGCATGCCAGTTGGAATTTCCCATTTAAGCGTAGACAAGCCAGGTGAAGTGTGGCTTAGCGCAGCGAGAACAGACCCAAAGTATAGGCGGATAGGAGTGGCAACAGCAATAACCCGAAAATGTTTGGAGTACGCAAAAAAGAAAGGCGCAAAGGTAGCAAGACTTGTAACAGCATCAAAAAACAAGGCTGCGCAAACGGTGCTAAAAAAGCTGAGATTCAAGCCAATAGCAGAATTTGTTGAAATGGTAACTGAAAACATAACAGCGGAAATAAGCAAAAAATCAAGATTGGCGGAAAAAGATCGTACAAAGGAAATATGGAATTACCTACAAAGCTCAAAAACCTACCATAAAGCAGCAGGTTTATACACAGTTCTATATCACTGGTTCTCACTGCAGAAGGAAGACCTCAAGCGATTCGTAGAAGAACAAAAAGCAATAGTGCATGAAAACGAAAAAGGAGAAGTGAACGGTTTGACACTAATTGATGATACAACAGCCCGACAGTGGCATGAAGACACTATGCAAACATGCTACATAGACGGAGATTACAACGCAGTGCTTGACATGATAAGATTCCTAAAAAGTCGCTGTTATGGCTTAGGTGTCAAAAAGATCTACGGATTCGCCTGCAACCACAAACCAATAACCACAGCTTTAGAACAACTTGGCTTTGAACCGCCAGACTCCGTGGAAATAGTTTATGAGAAGAAACTCAGCTGAGTTTATAGATGAAATAATCCTTGCACTCCACCAGATAAGCTAAAGACATGCCAGACTGAACAGCTAAAACATCACAATAATTCCTAAACAAAACAATACATCGCTCTTCTTAAACATCTCTCAGCACTGTGTCCTCAAGAAGCGCTCCACTCTCTGTCAATCACACTTAATCAACAAGAATTAAGTATCCTTTTCAAAACTGGTTTTAGCTCCTACGGAATCGTGGTAAAGTCGCTGTTGTTAACCGTGGATGTTATTGGTTGTTCGAATGAGTTCACCAATGTTGTTCATCTAGCATCTCAAGATTGGCGTTGCTCAGAATTACTTCAAATAGGCTAGTAAGGTTTAAATAAAGTATGGTTTATTTCCGTAGTTAGCTTCAATGTTAATGGTTGGCGATAAATGTCAAACGAATTTCGTCACATACTGCGAATAACAGGAACAGACATAGACGGCACCCTAAAAATGCCATATGCCCTAAAAAGAATCAAAGGAGTGAACCTAACCCTCGCAAACGCAATACTAAAAAAAGCAGGAACAAACCCAGAGAAAAGGGCAGGTTTTCTAACAGAATCAGAGGTTGAAAGAATAGAACAAATAATAAACGACCCAGCAAAGTTTGGACTACCAAACTGGCTCTTAAACAGAAGAAAGGATCTTGAGACCGGGAAAGATTTGCACATCATTAGAGCGGATCTCGATTTAAGAACAAAGACGGACATTAAGCAGATGAAAGAGATAAAATCATGGCGTGGATATCGTCACGCTTACGGATTAAAGGTGCGTGGACAAAGAACAAGAACCACTGGAAGAAAAGGTAAAGCTGTTGGAGTGAGAGTGAAGAAGATGAAGAAGGGAAGGATGTAACATTCATGGGTGATCCTAAAAAACAGAGAAAGAAATATGAGACTCCACGTTTTCCGTGGCGAATAGACGTCTTACAAGAAGAGCTTAAGCTTTTGGGCCAATATGGTTTAAGGAACAAACGTGAATTATGGCGGCATGAAACGATGCTGTCGAAGTTCAGAGGAATAGCCCGTTCCCTTATAGGAAAAACACCTGAAGAACGCAAAAGAATGGATGAGATGCTTCTCGCGCGCTTGAAAAAACTCGGCATAATACATGAAACCGCAGTTCTTGACGACATTTTGGACTCAACGATTGAAGATATACTTGAAAGAAGACTTCAAACAATCATTTTCCGAAAAGGTCTAGCCAAGACGATTTACCAAGCCCGTCAACTCGTAACTCATGGGCACATAGTCATAGGAGACCAGCGAGTAACTGTTCCAAGTTATCTGGTCCCAATGGAAGAAGAAAACCAAATAACGTATATCCCCCAAAGCCCCTTTGCAAATCCAAGTCACCCTCTACGTCAAACAATAGCAGCTGTACCGACAACGGAGAAGAAAACAGAGGAGACGTAAGATGAGTAGCAGTGGAGGTCAGAGCAAGAAACCTGAGAGGTGGGGCGTCGTACATATTTACAGTTCTTACAACAACACAATAGTTCACATAACAGACATCTCAGGCGCGGAAACCATAGCGAGAACATCCGGCGGGATGTTTGTAAAAGCAGATAGAATGGAGTCCTCGGCTTACGCAGCTATGCGAGCCGCCTCTGCAGCCGCAGGAGTGGCCGAAGACAAGGGAATAAAAGCAATCCACATTAAGGTAAGGGCTCCAGGAGGCTCGGGACCAAGAACTCCAGGTGCAGGTGCACAAGCAGCCATAAGAGCTCTGGCAAGATCAGGATTCCGCATAGGGCGCATAGAAGAGGTTACACCCATTCCTCATGATGGAACACGAAGACCAGGTGGCAGAAGAGGAAGAAGGGTCTAGTCTAACCCATGTCAATTTACACTTTCACTTTTGATAGAAAAGTTGAAATAATGCACCAATATTCTTTTGAACGGCACAGTGTTCATGGTAGACCTTGTGGAGTGTTCAAGTAAGTGGAAATAAAAGTACTTGAAAAAAACGATATGAGCATGCGTTTACTTATTCGGGGAGCTGATGTTCCGTTTATGAACGCCTTAAGAAGGATCATACTGGCGGAAGTTCCATGCATGGCGATAGATGAAGTTGTAATACTTGAGAACTCTTCTATATTACAGGATGAAATCATCGCCCATAGACTCGGGTTAATCCCTCTCAAAACTGACTTAGAAGGCTATAATTTACCAGAAGAGTGCCCATGCAAAAGCGAATTTGGATGTAACCTTTGCAGGGTCTCGCTTGCACTTGACACAGAAGCAAAAGAAGGAACGAGAACTGTTTATTCAGGGGAGCTGATCTCAGAAAACCCAGATATAACCCCCGTCAGCGACAAAATACCCATAGTAAAACTAGCTAAAGAACAAAACCTGAAGCTTGAAGCCTACGCGAGACTTGGAAAAGGAAAAAACCACGCGAAATGGCAACCAGTTTCAATGTGTACATACAAGTATTTCCCACAAATCAAAATAAGCAAACAATGCGATGCATGCGGAAAATGTGTAGAAGTCTGTCCGAGGAAAGTTTTAGTCAAAGCCGGAGACAGAATAGAAATTCGCGATTTGATGGCTTGCACTCTGTGTCAAGACTGCGTTGACGTTTGCCCAATGAATCCCCCAGCTATAGAAGTAAGCTGGAAAGAGGACACCATTATTTTCAACATTGAATCCACAGGTGTGCTTTCTCCCGAAAGGATGATGAATGAAGCTGTTAAAATCCTAAACGAACAGTTGAAGGAGTTCATACGTCAAGTCAAGGTGAAGAAAAGTGAAAAAGGCTAAAACAACAAATCCAGAGCTTATCATGCTTATCCGCTTCCTAAAAAAGCAAAGTAGAGAAAACAATGTTAGGATTTGGAAGGATGTTGCAGAACGTTTAGCAAAGCCGAGGAGAAAGCGTATAGCTGTGAACGTAAGCCGATTGAACAGATACACCGAGAAAAAGGAAACGATTGTGGTTCCGGGTAAAGTGATAGGCACAGGCAAAATTGATCATCCAATAACCGTGGCAGCCTTCTCGTTTTCAGAAAAGGCGAAAGAAAAGATAAAGGCTGCAAGGGGAAAAACCATATCACTTCTTCAACTTATCAAGAAAAATCCGAAGGGCTCAAACGTTAAGATAATCGGGTGAAAAAATGAAGACCATAAACCAAACAATCACAATAATAAACGCAGAAGGCCTAATTCTTGGCAGAATGGCTAGCATAGTTGCTAAACGATTGCTAGAGCGCGAAAAGATAATAATTGTAAACGCTGAAAAAACTGTGCTTTCAGGTAAAAAGAAAAGCAAAGTAAAAGAAGCAAAGGAGTTCCTTGAAGTAGGGCATCCAAAAAAGGGTCCATTTCATTACAGAAGACCCGACAGAATAGTTCGAAAAACCGTGAGAGGTATGCTTCCGTATAAACAACCCAAGGGCAAACAAGCATATAAACGGCTTAAAGTATCCATTGGAATCCCGGAAGAACTCAAAGAACAAAAAACAGAAACTCTAGCGGAAGCTCGCGCTGAAAAACTGAAATGCCCCTATTTCACACTTAATGAACTCGCAAAAGAAATAGGATGGAACCTTGGTGAATAGTCATGCCAGCTAAAAAAGTTTTGGTTATCAGTGGAAAAAGAAAAACAGCTACAGCACGGGCCGTTGTTAAGCCTGGAATTGGAAGGATACGCATAAACAGAATCCCCCTAGAAATTTATGAACCGGAAATTGCACGCGAAAAAATAATGGAACCGCTCATGCAGGCCGGTGATGATGTGTTGAAGCAATTGGACGTAGATGTAAAAGTTTCAGGTGGCGGATACATGGGACAGGCTGAAGCCTCAAGAATGGTAATAGCAAACGCTTTGTTGAAATGGACGAAGAGTTCACGTCTACGCAGAGTTTTTGTCGAGTATGACCGAACAATGGTTGTTGGAGACCCGAGACGTAAAGAACCTAAAAAGTTCGGAGGCCCGGGGGCAAGAGCCAGGGACCAGAAAAGCTACAGATAAAGGGAGGCTGATTAAAAATGATTATACCTGTAAGATGCTTTACCTGTGGCAAATTAATCGGAGACAAGTGGGAAGAATTCGCGAGAAGAGTGAAAGCCGGAGAGGAACCCGGCGAGGTCTTGGACAGCTTAGGCATTAAAAGATACTGTTGCAGGCGCATGCTGTTGTCTCACGTGGATATCATTGACGAAGTTCTACAATTTTACGAAGTGGCAGAGAAGAGAAGAGAGGCACGAAACTACTATTAAGCAATGGAAGGAGAAAACATGTCAACAGTTATTGAAGACATAATTGCAAGAAAGGTTTTTAACAGCCGTGGAGAAGAAACAATAGAAGTTGATGTTGTAACAACCTCAAGTTTTGGGAGAGCCTCGGCTCCAGCTGGAAAAAGTCGAGGAAAAGCTGAAGTGGTTTCTTATCCTCAAGGCGGAGTGGACCAAGCAATCAAAAAAGTTGAAGAGGTGATAGCTCCAGAACTAATCGGGTTAAACGTGGATTTTCAAGAAGAAATTGACAAAACACTGCATGAAATTGACGGCACAAGAGATTTTAGGATTTTAGGCGGAAACACAGCCTTCTCCATTTCGCTGGCAAGTGTCGAGGCTGCAGCGAATTCTTACGGCTTACTCCTATTCCATTATTTAGGCGGATACATCGTCCATGAACTCCCGTATCCACTAGGAAATGTGATAAGCGGTGGAAAACACGGCAAGGGAAAAATTCCGGACATACAAGAATTTCTGGTTCTTCCCTATGGAGCTGAATCCTTTTTAGAAGCCGCTGACGCCAACACTAAAATCCACAGAAGAATTGGCGACATACTGAAGAAAAAGGACAGGCTCTTTGGTGGTGGAAGAAGTGATGAGGGAGCTTGGATTGCAAATATTGGAAATCTAGATGCTTTGGAAGTGTTAGCCGAAGCGTGTGAAGAAGTGGGTAACGAATTGGGTTTCGAATGTGGTTTAGGCGTTGACGTTGCAGCATCCTCCATGTGGAATGCTAGAAAGAAATCTTACGTCTACCCGAGAGAAGGGAAAAAACGAGATTCAGGAGAGCAGATAGAATTCATTCGCAAACTCGTCAAAAAATATCATCTCGTGTATGTGGAAGACCCATTCCACGAAGAAGACTATAGGAGTTCCGCAGAACTCACCAAAAAAGTGAAGAACTGCTTAGTTTGTGGCGACGACTTGTTTGTCACAAACGCTGAAAGATTAAGCCGTGGAATAAAATTGCACGCAGCCAACTCGATTATAATCAAGGTGAATCAAGTAGGCACACTCACAGATGCGTGGGAAACCATTGAAATGGCGAAGGGAGCTGGATGTGTCCCAGTGATGTCGCATCGTTCGGGCAGTACATGTGATTGGCACATAGCTCATTTGGCTGTGGCATTTAGATGTCCAATAATAAAGACGGGAGTTGTTGAGGGAGCGAGAATAGCAAAATTAAACGAGTTAATAAGGATAGAGGAATTTTTAGGGGATAGAGCTAAAATGGCTGAGTTCCAAATGTTTTAGGGAGCTGGAAGATATTGTCAGAAGTTAAAGACGAAAAGTCAGAAAAGGAAGAAGAAACAACAAATGTGACAACAGAGGAAGAGCTTCTGTTACCACGAGACACACTTCTCTCCGCAGGAACACACATTGGAACAAGAATGAAAACAAGGGACATGGAGCAATTCATATACCGTGTCAGACCTGACGGTCTATTTGTTTTGGATGTCAAAAAGACTGATGAACGTATAAGGATAACCGCAAAGTTTCTAGCCAGATTTGAACCGTCAAAAATCGCTGTTGCAGCAGCTAGACTTTACGCGCAAGAACCCGTTACAAAATTCTGCGAGGTAACTGGAGCGGTTCCTATTGTTGGACGCTTTATTCCAGGGCTTCTATCAAATCCGTTATATCCTAACCGCATCGAGCCTGATGTTGTGATAGTTTCTGATCCAAGGGCGGATTCTCAAGCGGTTAAAGAAGCGTCTTCAGTGGGCATACCCCTAATAGCCTTATGCAGCACAGACAACGACTTTTCAGGCGTAGACTTGGTGATTTCAACAAACAATAAGGGTAGAAGAGCCTTAGCCATTATCTATTGGCTTCTAGCGAGACAAATACTGCGAGAGAAGGGTGAGTTGCCACCGGATAAGGATTTACCACTAACAGTTGAGGATTTTGAAACCAAGATTTCAAGGGAAGAGGAGGATTACGGTTAGTGAAGATCCGGCGTCCATGCCAAGCTGGAGCCTTCTATGCGGGAACAGCGGAATCATTGAAAACACAAATAGAAAACTGCTTTCTCCACAAGTTTGGACCCGGAAAAATACCCGAAATTGTTAAAGAAGGCAGAAGACAGATAATAGGCTTGGTTTGTCCGCACGCAGGTTATATGTTTTCGGGTGCTGTGGCAGCCCACGCTTATTATACGTTGGCCCTAGACGGTAAACCTGATGTTGTGTTTCTTTTTGGTCCGAACCATGGGGGTTATGGTAGTGGTTTGGCTGTCATGAATGATGGTTTTTGGCGTACGCCTTTGGGTGATGTTGAAATAGATAGTGAATCTGCTAATCAGGTTGTGCGTGAATCGAGTATTGTTGATGTTGATGATTCTGCTCATCGTCTTGAGCATTCGATTGAGGTTCAGCTTCCATTCCTTCAGTATCTTTATGGTTCAGAATTCAAGATTGTACCCATTTGTTTTCTGATGCAGGATTTGTCCTCAGCCAGAGAGGTTGGAGAGGCAGTGGCCAAAGTTTTAGCTGGAAAAAACGGAGTTATTATAGCCTCTTCGGACATGACTCATTACGAGCCTCAAGAAAGCGCAAACAGAAAGGATAAAATGGTCATTGAAGCGGTAGAAGCGATGGATGAAGCTAAACTCTATTCGGTTATTGAGGCTCACCATATTAGTGCTTGCGGTTATGGTCCAATAGCTGCTTTAATTGCTGCCGCTAAGATTTTGGGAGCGAAAGAGGCAAAATTATTATGTTATAAGACTAGTGGAGATGTTATTGGCGACTACTCGAGTGTGGTTGGGTACGCCGCTGTGTGCTTCAAGAAATAGTGATGTATACATGGGGGTTACTGCGTCAGCTCCCGCGAAAGTGATACTTTTCGGAGAACATTTCGTAGTCTACGGTGAACCAGCCATAGTAATGGCTATAGATAAGAGAGCCTATGCAAAAGTGGAACTACGCCAAGACAAAAGACTGTACTTGCATTCAGTGAACCTTAACCTTGCAGGATATTTTGAAAACGGATATTTCCAAGTCGAACAAGGCGACGCAAAAGAGG
>JACUTN010000169.1 GCA_014859805.1 Candidatus Bathyarchaeota archaeon | reverse complement strand
GTATCACATTTCGGCGGGATGTACCGTGTTCTGGAGCCTCTTTCTCCAGCAATGTGCTCAACTTGGTAGCGTGTCATTCTTTCATTGTAGTCGGAAAAACTTTTGAACAAATCAACCACACTTTCTGAAGACATTCCCACGTTTACAAGGAAGGAAGTCAGCGTAAACCGCCCTATGTGCGAGAGGTGGCGTCCGGCTGACACTGCCTGATAGAGGGCTTTTACGCATGGTGGAAAGGCTGTTTGCACAACGGTTTTTGGGAAACCCTCCATTTCAGCTTTACCTATTTTTTCCACGGACAATTTATTTATTCTTTCAGCTATCTTCATTATTTCAGTGGGAAATTTAGGCAGTTCCTCTACTTCTAATCTTTTTCCAATATGCTTGCGGATTTCTTCGCTTAGCAATCTTGCTGTTTCGTTTCTTGTCAGATAAACATTTCCACTTGATAGAAGACGGTTAACAAGCTTCCATTTTTTTCCTTTCAGATGTGTTGTGTTTCTTAGGTAGCTCGTGAAACTGACCATAAATTCGAAGGGAATTCCAGAATTCTCGTTAAACATAAGTTTCCACGCGAAATTTTGTGCGAATTTAACAATTTTTTCTTTGGGTTCGTCTTTCAGATCTTCGTACGCTTGCTTTGATTCCGCCAAGGCATACCTTTTTTTGATAAAGGAACTTCCAGTGGCGGTTGCCAGTACTATTGCAGCTGGATATGATGATATTTCTATGTCTTCCCTTTTCAGTTTCCTGCTAACTCGAGCGTACAAAATTGCTTCTTCCACTCTTTCTTCAGCACGTTTAAGGATTCCCTCTAATTCAGGACTTGTCAAGTCTTCTATTTTCAAATCTGGTATTTTCATATATTTCGTGGCTGCTTTTAGAAAAGGGTATTTTGCTATGTCATTTTTTGTGAATTGGGCTGTTGCTAGCTGCATCTATTTTTTCACGTTTATTCCGTTTCTATCCTTGGCGCTAGGTAAAACGTCAGTTTCCCTTCTTTTGTTTGTTGAAAGTCGAGTTTTACGGGCATATCTGACGAAAATTCAAGTGTTGCGATTTCGGATGTTGCGGATGCTGCCTTTATAATTTCTAAGAGGTAGCTTAGGCTAAAGGTTGCTTTGGAAGGTTCTTTAGTTTCTAAATCCAGAAGTGCGTCGCTTCCTTTTTTAAGTTCTATCGTTGCACCCATAAGGTCTCCAGTTGCGTTGAATACTAGCCTTTCAGGATCTGCTTCGATGCGGACGTGGTCGCTTACAAGCTGGGCGTCTTCAATTGCTTGATGTAAGCCTTCTGTCGTGGCTTTAGCTCTAACGTTAAAGGTGATTTTCGGCGTTGGCACTTCCTCTTCCGCTGCTTCAAGCGTTGGCATAGTGAAGTTTCGCGTGTATTTTCCAGTTATCTTCACCTGTAAACGCCCAGTCTTTTCATCAAGAGAAAGCTCCACAACTTCATCCCTGCCTGCTCTCTTGATCAGTTTTAATAGTTCACTTATGTTTATGCACATTTTTGCTGGTTCTGTACACGTGTACTCTTCAAAAATTGTTTTAGGCCATTCAAAGTCAACCATGGCAACGCGTGATGGATCCATTGCCCGCAGTTTCATGTTTTCAGGGTTAATTTTGAATGTGGCTTCGTCTACGAGTATGGATATGGCTGTAACCATATCTCTTAGGAGTTTAGCGTCGGACATTTTAAGCTTGAACATGGCAACTCTCCTTTTATGGATATGTTTTGTTGTTATAAAAGACTTTACGCACTTAAGTGTGATGCTGATCAATAATGCGTTTCTTAAGAACTTTATCGACTGCTTCGAATAAACCAACAC
>JACUTN010000024.1 GCA_014859805.1 Candidatus Bathyarchaeota archaeon | reverse complement strand
TGGGCATTCGAATACGGCTTGGTTGAACCGTACTGGATAGTTTATGCAAAAGAAATAATCGGTGTCACAACGACGCAATGGGGTATCATCACGGCTGCAGGTAGCGCAATCAGCATCGTGTCGAAGATCGTCATAGTCGGCAAATTGCTGGACAGATTCAGTCGCAGAAAAATTTTGCTGGCAACAACAGCCTTAGATATAGTCACGTATCTCCTCTTCATCCGTTGCGGCATGTTCACACAAGTTCTAACCCTCTGGATCATAGGCTCCTTCATATGGTCTTTTTATGAGCCGACATATTCCTCTCTAGAGGCAGACTTGATCCCGGAGGAAAGAAGAGGAAGGGTATTCGCTGCTTTCGGTGTTGCTTGGTCAGCCTTCACTATCCCGGCAAGTCTCATCGGAGGATTCGTTTACGAGCGAGTCAACCCTGAATTATCGTTCATCATGGCATCAATTGGCGTCGTACTGTGCTTCATTCTAACTGCCTTATTCATTAAACAACCAAAATCCAACGAACAGTAAGAAATGATGTAAATGCACACTAGCTTGTTCTTGAAGAAAGCTAAACAACACTCGATGCCGCTTCCAGTCCTAATCTTCTAAAACGTGACATTCTATCATCACCACGGTATCTTTTCAAAAGCCTTTCAGCTATCTTGCTGGCGTGTCTTAGCTCGGCTTGTGCAGAAGGCGTGTCCATCTCAGAAAGAGTTAGCAACGTATAGTAGAAAGGAAAG
The DNA here is from genome assembly GCA_014859805.1 of Candidatus Bathyarchaeota archaeon. Taxonomy (GTDB): domain Archaea; phylum Thermoproteota; class Bathyarchaeia; order Bathyarchaeales; family Bathycorpusculaceae; genus SOJA01. The sequence goes on along the minus strand of JACUTN010000024.1, from coordinate 10,143 downwards.
CCATCCCACCTTCCATCAGCAGTCCGTGCCTTCTTTATTCTTTTTATACCTTTTCTCAGAATTCCATCCCATCTGTCGGGTTTAACCACTGCCAGTGTTCTAAGGAAAACCGTGGTACATGTGTAGCAACACCAACTCCCACTTTTTGCTCCCGCTTCTAGGAGATCGTTGAAGCCTTTCAGCGCTTGTTTGACAGCCGAAGATGATCTAAGTTTCCAAACAATAACTGTTCGAAGAGCCTCTTCGCCGAGAACATGCCGAGTACCCGCGTCAGACAACATTCGTTCACCTGTTAGTAAGCGTACGCCTTGAGAAAGATCCTGATTCGTTGGCATGAACAAGTTGAAATAGGACCTCTGTAACCCTTGTCTTGCTAGAACCCACTCAAGTGCTTCTTGCACGAGAGCAGCGGACTTGGTTCTAAATCCCTGACGCACTTCTTCCAAACGCCAAAGGGTTTCCTGCAGAGATTCTGGAACGAGTATTTTCTTCGTTTCCATACATAGGTCCCTTCGCATTATCAAATAACTACTCTATTTTCATTTGGGCGAGTGAATATTTAAGCTAGTGTATACGAAGAAATGCTTCCAATGCAAAACCACTACTTTATTAACGTTTGATTTATAGTAAATAGTTAGATGTGCAAGTTATCTGCTTAGAAGGTGATAGCCTGATTCCAATCAATGCTCCACAAATTGGCGAAGAAGAGATCAAAGCAGTCGTTAAAGTGATGAAAAGTGGCGTGTTGACCCATGGATTAGGCGCTGGACCCATGGTCACAAAATTTGAAAAAAAATTCGCAAAATTTGTGAAGGCAAAACATGCGATAGCGGTAAACACAGGAACATCTGCTCTGCACCTGACAATTACAGGAACAGGAATTAAACACGGTCATGAGGTAATTCTGCCAAGCTTCACGTTCGTTTCAACAGCCGAAGTTATTGCAATGGCGGGAGCCAAACCAGTTTTTGTGGACATAAACCCTGAAACATACAACATTTCACCAAGAAAGATTGAAAAAGCCATAACGAAAAAGACTAAGGCAATAATGACCGTGGACTTGTATGGTTTGCCCGCTGACATGCAACCGATAAGAGAAATTGCTGACAAACACGCACTAACTATTGTTGAAGATTCATGTCAAGCCCACGGTGCAAGTTATAAGAGAAGACCGCCGGGAGCCTTCGCTGATGCTGCATGTTGGAGCTTTTACGCAAGCAAAAATATGACGACTGGCGAAGGTGGAATGATAACAACGAACGATGATGAACTTGCGGAGAAGATGCGGTTCATGAGAAGCCACGGAGAAAAAGAGAAGTACCAGTCCCTCATACTTGGGCATAACTATCACATGCCAGAAATACAAGCAGCAATAGGCTGCATACAACTGAAGAAACTGCCGAAATTCTCAGCCAAAAGACGTGAAAACGCTAAAAGATTATCAACGAAACTTAGAAAAACAGAGAACTTACAGTTGCCAAAAGAACCCAGAGGCTACAAACACAGCTGGTATCTTTACACTGTCAGATTAAAAGATGCAAAACGAAAGAAAAGAGACAAAACAGTTGAAACACTGAAACAAAAAGGCATAGGCGCACAAGTCTATTATGCCACTCCTATACACCTTATGCCATATTACAGAAAATTTGGAAAACATAGGCTTCAAGAAACAGAGAAAGCCGCTGAGCAGGTGTTTTCGCTACCGGTACATCCTGGCGTTACAGCAAAACAGATAGACTTCATAGGTGAATCTGTTCTACATGCCGTAGCGTAAGTTTTTTCACTTAAGGTTTATATGGGGTAAAATAAAGTAGTATGGAATCTGTCGTTTGTTTGAGATTTTGGAGAGGACCCACACATGCAAAAAATCAAAGTTATTATAATGGGCGCAGCTGGAAGAGACTTCCACAACTTTAACGTCTACTTCAGAAACAACGACGCCTATGAAGTTGTAGCTTTCACAGCTACACAGATTCCAGGCATAGCAGAAAGGGGTTACCCACCTGAACTTGCAGGTGCAAACTATCCGAATGGCATACCGATCTATCCTGAAGACGAACTGCCTAACCTAATAAAACAGCATGATGTTGACCAAGTTGTTTTCGCATACAGCGACGTCCCCCACGAGTACGTTATGCATAAGGCTTCCATGGTTCTCGCGAACGGTGCAGACTTCCGCCTAATGGGACCTAAAACAACGATGCTTGAAGCTAAGGTTCCGTTGGTTTCAGTGTGCGCTGTTAGAACTGGTTCAGGCAAAAGCCAAACATCACGCCAAATCGCAAAAATCTTGAAAAACAAGGGGTTAAGGGTTGTTGCCATACGACATCCAATGCCCTACGGAGACTTGACGAAGCAGATTTGGCAGCGTTTTGCCACTTATGAGGATTTAGATAAATATGAATGCACAATTGAGGAGAGGGAAGAATACGAGCCACACATTGACAACGGCATAATCGTTTATGCAGGAGTTGACTACGAGAAAATTTTGAGAGAAGCGGAAAAAGAAGCGGATGTTATCGTTTGGGATGGAGGCAACAACGACTTATCTTTCTACAAGTCTGACTTGCACATTGTTGTAGCTGACCCGCATAGGGCTGGAAACGAACTTACCTACTATCCCGGAGAGACTAACCTAAGAATGGCAAATGTCGTAATAATCAACAAGGTTGACACAGCGGACCCGAAAAATGTTGAGAAAGTTAAGGAAAACATCAAGAAGGTTAATCCGAAAGCAAGAGTGTTGGAGGCAGCTTCACCCGTAACAGTTGATAAACCTGAATTGATTAAGGGAAATCGAGTTTTAGTCATCGAGGACGGCCCAACATTAACCCATGGAAACATGCCTTATGGGGCTGGAGCAGTAATAGCCAAGAAGCTTGGAGCAATTGAAATGGTTGACCCTAGACCCTACGCCGTTGGTTCTATAAAGGAAACTTACGAGAAATACACGCACTTAGGCGCTATTCTTCCAGCGATTGGTTATGGTGAAAAGCAGATAGCTGAACTTAAAGCGACCATTGACAGAACACCATGCGACGCTGTAGTGATCGGAACTCCAATCGACTTAAGAAGAGTGATGACTATTGACAAGCCGACTGTAAGGGCGAAATATGAACTCAAAGTGTTAGGACCAGTAACGCTAGAAGAGATTTTGGAAGAATTTCTTCAAAGAAGTGGAAAAGGATGAGCGGCGAAGAAACTGAAATCTCACGTGTAAAAATAAAATTCGTAATTGACGATTTGGGAGAAGCCGAAGGAGAGTTTGTACGTCATTTGGCACCCAGAACCGTAGATATGATTGTTAGGAAACTTCCGCTAGAGGGCAGAACGGCTCTATGGAAGGAAGAAGTCTACTTCGAAATACCGGTGAAAATGGGAGAGGAAAAAGCAAAAAGCACGGTGGAAAAGGGAACGATAGCCTTCTGGCCTATGGGAAGCGCCATATGCGTGTTCTATGGAGAAACTCAACCATACAGTCCCGTGAACGTTCTCGGCACGATGACAAAGAATCTTGAATTGTTCAGCAGAGTGAAAAGCGGCACTAAAATAAGAGTGGAAAAATGTTAGGCCTAAACTTAAGCAGTTCCTTGCTCGCCACTATTTTCCATGTCTTTTTTGGCGCGCGAACCAATGAGAAGACACCATAATTTTTAATAACAACACGAACGGAATCAACCTTTCATTCAGATGTGAAGAAGGCATGACAAAAAATTCAGGCGTAAAAGTGGTTTTGACGGCTTCTGCCACTGAAATGAGCGACTTTTTCGACAATCCCTTCGTCGCGTTCGTCGCAGGATTCCCCAAAGGACCTGTACCGTTACAGCTTTTGAGGAAAAAGCTCTATCCGCCAGTGGAACGCAACAGTGATGGAAGAGCTAAATACGCGCCTTACGGTTTGAGAAAAGTGGAAGCTCTCCTTTTAGAAAACGGTTTGGACGAGTCAGAAGTAATAGTTGTCCATCCCTTCGATCTTGACGCCTTCGTAGGACCAGACACAAAAGTCGTAGGCATATCCTCTATGGATCCAACGGGGATGGGATTCGTCAGTAAAACTTATTCTTCACTCGTTGGCGGGGGGGAACCCATGAACGCCATCGAGTTCAGAGAGTTAGTAACGCATCAGAGCATACAAAAGCACAAGCCTAAAGTGATTGTTGGTGGTTTTGGAGCGTGGCAGCTGGAACGTAAAGGAGTTGCAGAAAGTTACGGAATAGATTCTGTAATTATCGGAGAAGCTGAAACAGTAGTACCACAAGTCTTCAGAAAAGCAGTAAACGGTGAACCGCTTCCACGCGTAGTTCGAATCAAAAGAAGCCCAGAGATCGAAGATGTGCCCACTATTAGACACGCAGCTATCCACGGGGGTGTGGAGATTTCTAGGGGTTGCGGTCGCAACTGCCAGTTCTGTACGCCTACGATGCAGAAAAAACGTGATATGCCCCTTGAGAGAATTATGAAAGAAGTGGAAATCACTATCAGAGAAGGCAGTTCTCGGATCACGTTGATCAGCGAAGACCTCTTCCTTTATGGTGGGAAGAACAAGCGTTTTATCCCTAACAAGAAGGCAGTTTTAAAACTGATTGAGAGCGTAGCGTCCTACCCTGGAGTTAAGGCTATACAGCCTGTACATATGTCCTTGGCTCCAGTGGTTTGCGATCCCGGGATGATTCAAGAATTAGCTGAAATCTTGATCCAACATCATTGGTATAGTCATGGAAAGAAGCCAATAGTGACTTCTGAAACGGGCGTAGAAACTGGAAGTGCTAGGCTTATGCGAAAGTACATGGCTGGAAAATCGCTTCCTTTCAAGCCTGAGCAATGGAAAGAAATTGTTAGTCAAGCCTTTGGAATATTGAATGACAATGATTGGTATCCGCTTGCCACTTTAATAATTGGGCTTCCAGACGAAAAGGAAGAGGATGTGTTGGAAACGCTTGAGTTGATGGACGACTTGAAAGATTATTACGCCTTCTTCGTTCCATTGCTTTTTGTTCCGCTTGAAAACTGTCTACTGATGAACAAACGCGGAGCAGAACTTGATTCTCTTTCAATGGCTCGCTGGGAATTACTCATCCGATGCTGGGAATATAACATTAGAGTCTGGCGGGACTCCTTCTTAGAATACAGAATTCATAACCCGCTACTTTACAAAATTGTTAAGCGAATAGTGATTCCATCGGTGGGAAGATTAGCAGGAATCTATTACGGAGCGAAACATGGTAAAATGATGAAAACCGCCATTCGGAAAATGGTGAGGGCTTAAACATCTATTTCGGAATTTTTGACATCGCCAAACGGCGACACCAACTGAAGTCTTGATAGAATCTGTATCCGGGAAAATATTAGTGATGGAGCCTTTCATAAATCAACATATCTGATATTGCAAAATATGGCTCCGAACATTTCTGGTTGAAACTTGACCTTTGAGCTTGTAGTCATCAGAGAAACACGCTTTCTCTCCAGCTTTTCAAAAGTCTTTCACATTCTTCTTTTACCTGTTTGTTTCGGCTTTTCTTTTTCAATGCTTTAAGGAATTCTATGCGTTTTTGAACCGAACGCGTTTCTGCTGCACCGCCAAAGTACAGCTTGCCTTCAACATATTCTTTCATGTGATTTGCTTTTTGAATGAAGAGACTGGCTGCGTCCACCGGGTTTTGCACGGCGTACTTATTTGCCCAGATTGAAGCGTCTGCTTCACGGAGTTGGGTCAAACCATCGATTTCCACTATGCTTCTGATGTACGTTCTCAAAAAAATGTAGCAATCTGCAGTTTTGATAAGTTTCAATGCTTGTCTGACTTTTTGTTTGAAGATTAGGCTTCCCTTAACTCTTAAACGATGTTTGTAGCCTTTCTTGATGAGTTCTCGGGCTTCTTTTATCTCCTCAGTTGTGTAGATTCTCTTTGGAAATTCCAAATGGATTCTGACCCCTAGCAGTTGATAAAGAAAAGGTTGGGCAAAATGGATTTTTAAGTTAGTCTGCTGCTTTGTAGATTTTTAGGGTGTGGTTTCCTGAAACCATTTTAACCACGCCACGTTTTTCTAGCTGCTCAAGGAAGTCTTTCGCTGCGCTTATTCTCACGTTCAAACGTGAAGCCACAGCGTATGGTGTCAGAACCCGCATTTTTTTCAGTTCGCCCATTATCTTTTCGTTTTCCGGGTCTGGCGGAACTATGCCAGATGGTTTCTTTTCTTTGAGCCCTGATGTTTTCTCCTTTTTCTTTTTCTCCTGTTTGTCTTTCCTCGTTTGCATGCGTTCTACTTGCTTTAGACTGAGTTTCTTTTTCCCACCCATAGATTGGTTCCTCGTCTTGTGAAAGTGAGAAACGCTACTTATAGGATTTTCTTATACGCAGATGTATGTTTTTGGTCTACCGGATAAAAAGAGAGAAAATGAAAGAGTTTATTTGCGCATAGTTTTTTCAGCTGCGAACTCTATGTCTTTAGCTTTTATTGTTTTTCTTCCAGCGTACATGGCTAAGTCCAGAGCTTCTTTTGCAATTTTTATTCCTATTTTTTCCAGTTCTTTTGCAAGTTCTTTTGCTGCTGCTTCGCTTACTCTCTCAGCTCCAGCTTTTTTGCACAGTCTGTGCATTGGAGCAACCGCTAATTCTAAACCAGCCATAAAGACTCCTCTGTAGCCTCTTTTTTTATTTAAAGCAATATTTAACGTTTATTGTTCTGTATTTGCCAAAATCTTCCATTAAAGCTTAGTAAGATTCAGATAAAAGGGGAAATTATAAAAGGAAAACTAACGTAGTCTAGCGAAAGCGTGGTTCAAGATGAAGTTTGTTGATGCCCATGTACATCTTTCAGACAAGGAATATGCTGGAGATATAGACGAGATAATTGCTGAAGCAAAGGATTCCAATGTTGTTGCTTTGGTTTCGAATTCAATGGATTACGAAACAAGTGTTGGCAGCCTAAGACTGGCTGAAACGTATCCGGGGATGGTTTATGCTGCCTTGGGCATTCATCCGTGGAATGTGAAGGCTTTGACAGAGGATGACCTTCAGCAGATGTTACAGTTGATTTCAACGCAGAAGCAGAACAAGGCTTTAGTGGCTATTGGAGAGATAGGCTTAGACTATAAATATACAAAGATTTGGGATAAACAGCTGATGGTTTTTGACAGTATGCTTAAGTTGGCTGAAAATCTTGATTTGCCAGTTATAATTCACTCGCGGGGCACGACAGCCCAGATTGTTGAGATGCTTCCCTCATATGACCTAAGAAAGGTGTTGCTACACTGGTTCAGCAGACCAGTCAGCGCGTTAACTAAAGCCGTGGAATATGGGTATTATATTACTGAGGGGGCGCCGACGGTTTATTCAAATGGTATTCGTGACGTTGTTAGGCGGACGCCGCTAACTAATTTGTTGACTGAAACGGATGGGCCAGTTCGTTTTTTTAAAAGTCCGTTTAAGGGTAAAAGGACGACGCCAGCTTTCATTCCAATAGTTGTTGAGGCAATAGCGGAAGTCAAAAGCATGGATGTTGAAGATGTTGCTGCACAAATAATTAAGAATTTTGAGGAATTCTTCGGAGTAAAGTTAAATTAAATGGGAATGGCTTCTGCATAGATTTAGAAGTAGAAAGCGAGCAGTCCACCACAAAAAATTTCTACGAGAATAAAACAACATCAATAAGCTAGCATACTAAACTAATTTTAGATAGTCTGAATTATCAAGAATGTGGAGCGGATGGGATGGAATATGATGAGGCTGACAAGAAGCAGTGGAATGAGGCTGCCGAGAGCTGGGTCGAGTTCGTTCGAAACGGCAAGAATTACTACTCGGAATATCTGAACGGCCCGGCATTAAAGCGGATGATTGGAAACGTTGAAGGGAAGAAGGTGCTTGATATGGGCTGTGGTGAGGGTTACTTTTCAAGATTTTTCGCGAAGGCTGGTGCGGGAGTTACAGGTATCGACATTAGTGAAGGTTTGATCAAGGCAGCGGTGGAGGAGGAAGAGAGACATCCCTTGGGAGTCAAGTACTTTGTTGCTGATGCAGCGAATCTGAACATGCTCGAATCCGAGAGCTTTGATGTCGCATTCTGCTACATGGCATTGTTGGATATACGGAACTACGAGGGGGCAATATCTGAGGCATCGCGCGTTCTGAAGACAGGGGGAAGATTCGTCGTTTTGATAGAGCATCCTTGCTTCACACTATTTCGAATTGTGGATGGGAAAGTGGTGGGCGGGTGGAAGACACGCCTCCGTGAAAACGGTTCGAAGGAGTACCTATACTACTGGATTACCGACTATTTACGGAGACACAGCTACACCGTCAAGTGGAAACACGATCGACTGCCATCCAACTTCGTGACGACAGGCTTTCACCGAACCCTTTCCGACTACGTGAACGCTCTGACCAAACACGGACTAGCCATCACAGGACTCGACGAGCCTCAGCCCTTAGAAGAGGGGGTTAGAGTCCATCATCCCATGAAAAAGCATTACAGAGTCCCCCAGTCCATCGTCATCGAAGCCACCAAGATCACGGCACAACGCACGCCAAAACGAGTAAAGTTAATTTAGTCATGTTGTTTTATGAACGTTTACTTCAACACGGCTTTACATGCTGGAGGCGAAACAGCAGTGTGCTTGGGGGAAACTGTAGTTTGGGCAACGTGCGAACAGAACATGTTAAGCGGCTAGCCAAGGAGCTTATCAGACGCTTCCCCAACAAATTTTCTCACGATTTCAAAAGCAACAAGCAAGCGGTTAGCATGCTTACACAAGGAGCCACGCCAAAAGTCAGAAACCAGATTGCAGGATACATAACACACGTTTTTGCTGGAACTCAAACATCATCCCCAAACGAAAGCATTGAAGAAGGCGAGTAACCTTTTAAAACAAGTATAGTTTCTAACAGATGCGAAAAAAGGGGAAAACTGATGATGGACGATTATAGAAGAAGCTGGGCACTACGGTATTTACGTGAAGCAAAAGCAGAACTTGAAGCCGCAAGAAAAATGCCCTACATAGCGCCAAGCCTAGTTTTAGAAGCCGTAAGAAAAGCTCGAAACGCCATATACTACAGCCTAGGAGAACCAGCATTCATAGAAAACATAATCAAAGAAACATCAGAAAAAACACAGACAATAAGCGACCCAGTTTTAAGATGTCTCATTGGAATCGAAGAAACAGTGCAAGAACTAAATCAGCTGAAACAGGCAGACGGAGAAACAACCATGAAACAAGCAGACAACTTAATAGAACTGGCCTCGGACATAGTTGAAACCTTAACTGGAGAAATAACAAAAGACTAAAAGCTGGAGGTTTTTAACCGCTTCACCTTTGTGATCTAGAACCTTCTTAACCTTTCAATCAGTTTTTCGATAGAGCAAAATATTCTACGAGATTTCTGAAGCCAACGTTTCGACATGTGCACTCCCAAAAAAAGGGTCACGACTAAAGTTTTTCGCCCAATGAAAGGTCCATCATCGTGAAACCTGAAACCATTTTCGGATAGAAATCCGTGGATTTTTCAGGCATCCTTTCATGTTTTCGCGCCATCTTCAAAACCGTTTCCGGAGTCGTTGAATTCACTAAGAATGCCAGCTTAGCTTCTCGTTTGTCCACTTTTTCCATGGCGTTCTTGATCCACCTTACGTAGAGCATGTCCTCATCAATTTTTAGTTCACCAGTTTTCATGATGGTTTCGAAAATAACGTTTTTCAATATTGTTACGTCAAGAGAACGATACTCATCTGACCAAGCAACATCCATGAACTCTGAAACGGTTTTTTCATCTTTTAACAGCAAGCCATAAGCCTTTTTTCCATCATAAAGGCAGAAAGCATGCTTCGTGCGGCTTTCCAGAAAACTTCTTACATTTTCAGGGTTGGCTTCAATTTCTGACACTGCAAAGAATTTTTTGAACTCCTGTACAGTTTTGTCGGTTAGCTTGATTTTTTTCAGAAGGCGATGTGTTGGCAAAACAATCAATCCTTCATCTTGAATAGGGACCATGTAACTCATCCTAAAATTGAACGCTGAATCTTCTGCCCATTCTTCTTGTCTGCGTCTTTCATCCCTATAAGCAATAGCAGTTTCGTATCTATGATGGCCGTCAGCGATTACAAACTGCTTATCTGTCACTGCTTCTTGAACCAGCTTTATCTTTTCGGG
>JACUTN010000023.1 GCA_014859805.1 Candidatus Bathyarchaeota archaeon | reverse complement strand
ACTTTTTTCAACCAATAGCGGATACCCCCCTATTTTTTTGTTGTTTTGTGGAAAGGGCGCGCGCTTTCTGACAAGATTTGACAAAGCGCATTACAATCACTTTGTATGGTTTGGTCAGGTAAATAAAGCGCTAGGGAAAAAAGCAGAAGCAAAAAGGAGTTTTGAAAAAGCCCTAAAAATATGCGCAAATGACCCCAATTGGCCAAGGGAATCTATGAAGCATATTATTGCACGAATTAAAGATGACATTGAAAGCTGCAAATAAGAGAGATTCCAACTTAATGTTTGTGGCCGTCATACCTTAAGTGAAAGGTGTCTTGATTCCTTACGGTAAGGCTGTAGTCTAGATTGGACTACCAGCCCAGTGGAGATATCTCCCGCAACATCTCTCTTTTTTGCTTCCTATCTTTTGGTGCCCCCTCTAATAGCCCAAATAAGCGTTACCCAAAAGACTCACAAAGAGATTCTCAAAAATGCACAAAAAAATGAAAACCAAAATGGGAAGCTACAGCACAAAAGGAAACCTAACAATCAACACACTACTAAAACATCTTCCCAACAAACTAATCGAATACGTAATCCTCCACGAAATGACCCATTCACAAGAAAGAAAACACAACGAAAGATTCTGGAAAATAATCAGCAAAAAAATCAAAGAACACCAAAAAAGAGAGAAAGACCTACTCGTCTACTGGTTCCTCGTCCAAACACTAACCCTAAGTAATTAGCAACAAGTCTTACTTCGAAAGCTCAGTTTCAGAAAAGCGCGGAGCAACAAAAAAATCTTCAGAAACAACCGCCGAAGTAGATGACATTTCTCTCAATTCCTTGATTCGCATGTCAACCGCTGCACACAGCTTCGTCTTCAAATCAAAATCGCTAGGCCTTATGTTACTGATTCTCTTCGCCAACTCAGAATCCCCAATGATTTCACTAACCCAATTCTCAAAATCTTTCCGCTTCAAATGAAAAACCAAAGATGACCACCGAACACTGTTAATCTTATCACGAAAATCAACCAAACTCCTGGCAATATACCCAACAGGCTTTCCCACCTCTTCATAGAAGTAAAAAGCCTCATCACGAGGAACAGTTCTCAAGATCTTCTCAACTTCAGACTGCGAAAGCTTCGCATTCACGTTCCTTACGGACGTTTCCTGATTTTTCTTTTCATGAGAGAACATTTTGAATCGATTCGATTTAGACTCTGACATAAATATGCTTTATGAATCCACAATCCACATTCACAAGCGAAACCTTTTATTCCACCCGAAAACTTAGTTTCGCAAACACCCAAAAGATGATGAAACATGGCTCTACACAAAGGAGACTTCATACTCATAGACCACGTGGCAAAAGTGAAAGAAACAGGCGAGGTCTTCGACACAACAATAGAAGAAACAGCAAAAAAAGAACACCTATACAAAGAAGGCGAAATCTACGAACCACAACTAGTAGTAATCGGCGAAGGATGGGTTCTCAAAACACTAGACGAAAGCCTAACAACAATAGAAATCACAAAAAAAACACCCATAGAAATACCACCCAAAAAAGCCTTCGGAGAAAGAGACCCAGAAAAAATCAAACGCGTCTCACTAAGAAACCTAACAACCAAAGGAATAACCCCGAACCTCGGAAAACGAATCGAATACAACGGAAAAATGGCAACCATACGAACCATGGGAGCTGGGCGCGTTCTGTTAGATTTTAACCCACCACTAGCAGGAAAAACCCTAATCTACGAAGTAACCATTCAGAAAAAACTCACAACAAAAAAACAAAAAATAGCAGCCCTAATACACCGCAGAATACCAGCAGTAGAAAAAAACAAATTCAAATTCACCACCAAACAAACAACCGTCAACATAGAAATGCCTGAAGACGCATTCTACATAGAAGGAATCCAAGTAGCAAAAAGAGGCATAGCCCTAGACATCCAAAAATTCTTCCCAAAAACAACAACAGTCACATTCACCGAAACATTCAAAACACAACCCAAAACACAAACCACGCCCCCAACAACCACCTAACCAATCACGCCTAAGGTGACACATTATGAAAATAATATTCCTAGGTCCGCCCGGCGCAGGCAAAGGAACCTACGCTTCAAGACTAACCCCAATCCTCAAACTTCCCCACATATCCAGCGGCAACATGGTCCGAGACGAAATAAAAGCACAAACACAACTCGGAAACCTAATGAAAAAATACAGCGACAAAGGCAAACTAGGCCCAGACGAAATAATGATCAAAATCCTAGCCAAAAGACTAAGAAAACCCGACTGCAAAAAAGGCTGCATCCTTGACGGCTTCCCCAGAACCATAAAACAAGCAAAAGCCCTAGAAAAAATATCAAAAATCGACCTCGTCATAAACATAAACGTTCCAGACCAGATCATAATCACACGCTTATCAAACAGACTTACCTGCAAAAAATGCGGAACCATATACAACAAGTTAACACTGAAACCCAAAAAAGACAACATATGCGACAAATGCGGCGGCGAGCTTTACCAAAGAGAAGACGACAAACCCAAAGTCATACAAGAACGCCTAAACGTCTACAGAAAGAAAACCGAACCACTAATAGAACACTACAAGAAAAAAAACCTCTTAAAAGACGTTAGCTGCAACGACCTAATGATACCACCTGAAGTAATAGTTGAAAAAATAAAATCAATAATCAACAGTGTCCAAAAAAGCCGTTCCTAAGAATCCGTTCACCTTCATAAATCCTCTTTCAAACAACACCTGTCATTCTCGCCAGTCCTTCATAACCTTCACGATTCAAATTCAACTTGTTAAGGATCGTGTATCGTTCAGGCCTTATGGAAGGAGCCATTTCTAAAGCCTCTATTATATCTTCTTTTTCCACACCAAGCTCATCCGCATTTGTCGGAGCACCCAACACCTCCAACGTCTCTCTTATACGTTTCCAATCTGCCTTATGCAGACAAGCCATCATTATTGTACCCACACCACATTGTTCACCATGCATGGCATTGTTAGGCCTGATCGTGTCAAGTGCATGACTGAACAAATGCTCCGAACCGCTACACGGACGACTACTTCCCGCAATGCTCATAGCCACTCCGCAACTTATCAAAGCCTCCAAAAGCACTCGCAAACCCTCCTCCTTCCTTAATTTAATCAACTCAGCATTCCGCATCACAAGTTTAGCACTCATCAAAGCCAAGCTCGCAGCATAATCCCCATAATACTCCCCTTTCTCTTCATAGGCTAACCTCCAATCTTTCACCGACGTAAACTTCGCTATCACATCTCCGCAACCACTTACGACGTGACGCCAAGGCGCCTGCATCATAACGTTTGTGTCCGCTATGATGGCTATCGGTGCTTGAGCCATAACAGAATACGGTTTTTCAAACCCTTTCACAGAGGATAACGGACTTACAATCCCATCATGAGAAGCTGTTGTTGGGACACTGATAAACGGAACCTCTTGGAACGCTGAGCTCAGCTTTGCGACATCTATTTTTGTTCCCCCGCCAACAGCAAAGACAACTTGAGGCTTCGAAGCCTTTATTTTCTCCTCAACGGCGTGAACATCCTTCATTGTGGCTGATTCAACAATGAATGTGCTAACTTTTACCCCCTCTTCTTCAAGAAGCTCCCTAACCGTTTTCCCAATGATGTCATACGTTTTTGAACCAGCAACTATGAGCGCAGATTCCGTGAACCCAAGCCTTCTGGAAACTTCTGCAACTCGATCAATTATCCCGTTTCCCACAATTACCTCTCTTGGAAGTTGCATGCGATGATATTCTAAAGGCAAAGCAATCACCATTCAGACGTATATCTTTCTAATTCTACATAACTCTATACGTTTAAAACTTTAATTCGTTCCTTGGCTAAAAATATCTTTGTCTCGTTACCTTGAAACCGTAATATTAATAAACTTGTGGTTATGATTACATCGTGCTACTTGCTAGCGAATTAATTCCACGTACGCGCGTTTAGGTTTTGGAGAAAAACGAAATGGCAAATAATAATGATGCAATCAATCAGTTAGTACTAAAAGGAACCACAACCATCGGCCTCATATGCAAAAACAGCGTAGTATTAGCCTCAGACACCCGCGTAACCATGGGTTCTTACGTAGCCCACAAACATGGCAAAAAAATATACAAAATAGACGATCATTTAGCCATGACCATTTCAGGAGGCGTTGCTGACGCCCAAAGAACCGTAGACATACTAAAAATAAACGCACAGCTTTACAAACTAAACATGGACAGACCCATCCCCATAAGCTCCGCAGCAAGACTCATTGCAAACCTTCTGTTCTCATCCAGATACGCACCGCTCATCGCACAAGTTCTAATAGGCGGAATGGACGACACCGGGCCACACGTGTTTTCACTAGATCCCTTTGGCAGTTTAACAGAAGAAAAATGTGTCGCCACGGGTTCTGGATCGCCAATAGCTTACGGTATTCTGGAAGACAGGTTCAAAGAAAACATGCCTACTGAGGAGGTTCTGACCGTGATTGTTAAGGCTGTTGACTCTGCTATGAAACGGGATGCTGCAAGCGGAGACAGTTTTAATATAGCAGTGATAGACGGGAAGGGCTATCGGGAATTAACCAAGGAGGAAAAAAAGCAGCTTCTAGCAAACTGAGGAAGTTTAAACAGTGCCGCGAAGCTCTGAAAAAGATAGAATAGAAATAAGTCAGTACATTCTGGAGCACGTTCCAAAACAGGCTGAAGTGTCAAGAATAGAATATGAGGGCCCAATGCTTGCAGTGTATGCTAAAAAACCGGAAATTCTGGTCGAACAGAGCGGCGTAATTGCAGGCATAGTCGGCGTACTGAGGAAGAGAATAGTTATTCGTTCAGATCCCTCGGTAAGATTGCCAGAGAAAGAAGCAGAAAGAATAGCCAAGGAGATAATCTCGCCTGAAGCAGAAGTAACAGACGTAAATTTTGACCCAAGCCTCGGAGAAATAATAATTGAGGCTAAAAAACCAGGGCTAGTCATCGGAAGAAACGGATCAGTTCTTCAAGAAATTATAAGCCAAATCAGATGGCGTCCTCGTGTTCTAAGAAGCCCTCCTCTACGCTCAAAAATTGTTGCTCACATGCGTCATTATCTTCACTCGGAAAGCAAGGAAAGAGAAAGGATACTCCGCACAGTTGGCGAGAGAATTTTCAGACCTAAAACCTACGAAGTTGGAGACCTTCGAATTACAGCCCTTGGAGGAGTTCAACAAGTTGGAAGATCAGCCTTTCTAGTTCAAACAAGAGAAAGCAACGTTTTATTGGACTGCGGAATTAACCCTGGCTCCTCGAAACCCTTTGAACTCTTTCCAAGATTTGACGCCCCCACGTTTGAAATCGACGCTCTAGACGCTGTCGTGATAAGTCATGCTCACCTTGACCATTGTGGTTTGGTGCCTTTCCTCTATAAATACGGGTATGATGGCCCTGTCTACTGTTCGGCTCCAACATCGAATTTGATGACGCTGCTTCAGCTTGATTACCTAGATGTGGCAGGCAAGCAGGGAGTTATATCACATTATGACCAGAAAGACGTCCGTGAATGTGTTTTACACACTATTCCTTTACGACACGGCGTCGTTACAGACATAGCCCCAGACGTTCGACTGACTCTGCACAACGCTGGCCACATTTTGGGTTCTTCGGTGACACATCTGCATGTTGGTGAGGGCTTACACAACATTGTTTATACGGGCGATTACAAGTATGCGAGAACCATGCTTTTGGAGGCAGCAACAACGGAGTTTCCGAGAGTTGAGACGTTAATAACTGAAAGCACATATGGCAGTCCCAACGATTTTATGCCTTCAAGAGTCGAGGCTGAAGAAGGTTTAACATCCATCATAAATGAAACTTTAGAGAGAAAAGGTAAGGTCATAATTCCAGTACCAGCCGTAGGCAGAGCTCAAGAAATAATGCTCGTCATTGATGGTTACATGCGGCGTGGTTTGATGAAAGAGGCACCAGTGTTTATTGAGGGCATGATTTCAGAGGCAACGGCAATTCACACTGCTTACCCGGAATATTTAGGCAGAGAAGTCCGGAGAAGCATACTTTACGATGGAATAAATCCTTTCAAATCAGATTACTTCACAATCGTGGAGCACCCAAGCGTTAGACAAGAAATAATAGATGGTGAACCATGCATCATCATGGCTACATCTGGAATGCTTGAGGGCGGACCTGTAATAGACTTCTTCAAGAGTTTAGCAGAAGACGACAAAAACAGCATAATCTTTGTAAGCTACCAGATTGAGGGCACCATGGGAAGAAGAGTGCAGAAGGGCTTGCCCGAGGTTACGATGATAGACAGCGATGGTAAAATGGGAGTTGTAAAAGTCAGATTGCAAGTAGAATCAATTGAAGGTTTTTCTGGACATTCTGATAGGCGTCAGATAATCAATTACATAACTCATCTTAAGCCAAAACCTGAAAGAGTTGTTGTGTGTCATGGTGAGAGAGCAAAATGCCTGAGTATAGCAAACTTCATTCAGAGAAGATGTGGAATCCAAGCAATAGTGCCAGCAATTATGGAAACCTTTAGGCTGCTGTAGGTATAGGCTTATTTGATATTGGAGTTTTTTCCCGCCAAATTCTCACATCGGAAGGACAGATCACAACTCGTTCCTCACCCAGACGAGCGATGTCCCCGCTGATTGATTCAACGAACTCGCATAATTCGTTTATCGCACGCTTTACATCTTCGATGCTTTTGTCTGCGAGAGGAGTTACCCGGAGAATCATAATGTTTCCAGAGGTTACCTCACTCTTAACAATGTCCAAATCTGCCAAGTCGCGGAGGGGCATAGCCTTCAAATAGGTTTTGCCAGAACTACTCTTAGTCTCAACTCTAACCATTTTCTTCTTTCCAGCTTTCTTGGATCTGCGGAATATGCCGCCTAAAGCTGACAAACTTCTCCTCTCTAATCTATTATTTACTTTTTAAGAGTTTAAGCGTTTCCTCAAATCACGCCTCTGAATTCAGAATACAGATTAACTATTAAAGTGTTTTATGAATTCAGAATGTAGATTAGAAATGTCCTTTTGATTTTAGAATGGGAACAAGCGATTTAAAGATTTGTCTTCGCTTAGAACGTTGCAATAATTAGTTCAATTTTTGTCATATATTATTCAGTTTTTTAATAAAATCCCATATTTTGTCTCCAACGAAATGAATGTTCTTCATGACGACGCCTTTCGTGACTTTGTCTGCAGCAGCAATATCATAAACGGCTTCGCCTACTGCAATTGCTTTGCCATGCTTCTCGTCCACGATAAAAACGAGATCACCTTTCTTAAACTCTCTTTCAAACCGAACAATTCCAGGAGCCATCACGCTTGCACCATTACACACGTACGGAACGGCGCCCATGTCAACAACAACTTTCGACATTGAAGCAAAAAGTTCATTGAAAACTAATGTTGGAACAATTTTTCCCTCAACCCTAAAAAGCAGTGGCTTACCGTTTACAAGAAATATTTCAGCGAAATCCGTTTCAACCAGTTCTAATTCAACCTTGTTCTTAAAAATCTGATTGAAATCAACTTTGAGTTTCTCCGAAGCCTCACTTAGAATTGACTTCACTTCTTTTGCTTTCAGAAAATGTCTTCGATACTTCCTTGGCATGATACTTCTCTCTTACACAATTTTAAATGGTACGAGTTCAAGTATAAAACCTCATACTTTTTCACACAACCTCGTAATTTGCTGTTTCCGTTGAATTCTTCTCTATCATGTTCAGCTTTTTGATTATAGCTGAGTGCGATTGTTCAGTACGGTTGGAATACGGCTTCTTAGAGTCGGTAACGATACGGGCAGCAGCGACGCTTTTGCTTGTTTGGTAAACCTAACAGGAAAAGGTTAATTTCGTTGATTTACTCTAAAATACTAGAGGGCTAAGGAAATTGACTATGGACCAAATATTTCTCAGTTGGAGAGATTTTTTGAAGCTTACGTTAGAGACGGCAAGCTTTGCATTTGCAGTTGGTCCATTGTTAGTGTTTCTCGGGTCTGACAGTTTGTCTACAACAATTGTAGCAACCTCTGTTTTTCTGTCTTTGTTGGTTATTTCGCTTGTCATCATGCGAATCGTTGAAAAAGAAATGTACGAAGTATTAAGAAGAATGAGAAGAGGAAAAGTTTGCTTCGCCAACTGATAAGTGAAAGAGCACGCTAGACCATACGCAAATAAGCCTTAGGCGAATGGGAAAACCTTTAGAATTTATTTCAGTATTTTTCCAGTCTCCATATACCATAAATATAAATCTAACTCTGCTAAACTGACATTTGATTTTCCCGCGATTTCCCTGAGTAAGTCTTCAATTTCCAAGTATTTTCTTTTCGTTAGCACCTTTGGCTTTTCAATTATATTGTGCTTTGTCAGGACATCAATTATGTGAAAGTCTATAATGGCAAAACTGGTGCAGCCTATGTTCCTAAGGAAATGACTTGCCTCTTTGTACCCAATTCCCTTTACATTCTTGACAATCCATTCTCTTAATTCATTATCATCATCGAACGTTTCAACAACGTCTTTCAGTATGTTTTTGTGTTTCCTTGCATCCACAATATATTTTGCTCTTCTGTTGGGAAAACGGTGACCAAGTTCCCTCAGCTTTTTTGCCAAGTCAGATTTTGAAAAGCTTAGAAACCCGTCTCCTATCTCCATCTGAATTTTCATGCTTCTTTCAGCGTTGAAATTCGCAGTTAAAATGCAGAAACAGAGTTCTTCAAAGATTTCATCGCTTGACCCGTTGCCGATTTCTTTAAACTCTCTCAAGCGAGTATCCACTAGGTTTTTTACTTCGCTATTCTTCAGATTTTGTATAGACTCCAATAATTTTTTCATTGCTTTAGTCTGTCATTACTCGAAAGAAACGATCAAATAAAGATTTCATACAATTCGAGTTGCCAGAAATAAACCGATCAATTTTAAACCGTCTTTTACAAAAATTAATGCAAACAAGATTAGTGCAATGCCTAAAACACGAACAATGTAAAGATAATACTTGCTTTTAATGAAGGACTTGGATTTTTCCACAACTAAAACAATACCTATTTTTGACCCAATGAGCAGACTGTAAAACCCTAAG
Source organism: Candidatus Bathyarchaeota archaeon (assembly GCA_014859805.1). GTDB lineage: Archaea > Thermoproteota > Bathyarchaeia > Bathyarchaeales > Bathycorpusculaceae > SOJA01. The sequence goes on along the minus strand of JACUTN010000023.1, from coordinate 1,828 downwards.
ATGAAAAGAATTGTTGCTGAAATGTGTATATCTAAGCTTTTGAAAATTATCGGACCACCAATAGAGAGCCAAAAAAGGTAAGGGTGAGGACTTAAGAAGTTTGCAATAACACCTCGTTTCAGTGCATTTTTTTTGCAAGTTCAACTTCAAACTTGGTAATTTTCACTCTCAGACTTTCAACACCTAAATAAATCAAGTAACAAGCACCGAAAAGCGAGATCATCCCAATTACAAAATTGTACCCTATTAAACTTGATAATATAAACAATACGAATAGAACAATTGGTAAATCTGTAATTAGAGGAGAAACTGCGATTTTTATTCCTTCATTTTTTCCGTGTTTCAAAGTCTCACAAAAAACCAAAGCAAGAAGAGGCCCAGGAGCTATTCCAGCAGCCAAACCAAGAATTACTCCTGAAATTAAAAATTCAAGTCCTTCAATCATAGAGCTAAATATTGGAAAGCAGCTTATGAAAGTTTCCAAGCCTAGGTGCCTTGGCGCGCGATTTGTAGCATCCAGTTCGACTATTATATGTTTATTCCTCAGTCACTTTACATTTGATTCCCAAAATTCTTTCGCAGAAATATTAGCTTTCCCTGCTGACGCAACGTTATAAGGGCAAACCTTTATACACGTTGAACAATCTACAGCGTTTTCACACCAATAAAGATAGCATCGTTCAACATTGACATACCACTTTAATGCTCCGGGATTGTTTGATCGACATACCACTTCAAAGCTTGGTTCGTCATCCATCGAAATTGCACCTGCCTCGCAATGTTCAGCACACAGCTTGCATTTTTTGCAAAACTCTTTCACACCAAACTCTACGGGTTTGTCGGGTTCAAGCGGAAGATCGGTTAAAATCTTGCAAAGTCTCACTCTTGGACCATATTGGGGCGTTATCAATAAGCCATTGCGACCGAGTTCTCCGAGTCCAGCGTCAATCCCGAGTGGAATGCTTAAGGCAGTGTCGTTTCCGCATTGTATTGCTTCATATCCAAGATTCCGAACAAACTCGCCTACGCCAGCAAGTATAAACGCCATTTTTGAATAACCTACACCAGTGGCAGCCGCAGCAGGAGCAGCAGGAGATGTTGCAATTCCATCCGCGTCCATTTCAACCGCCATAACAATAGCGTTTTCAAATTTCTCAGGGACATCAACATCTGCATATACCCAGTCTCTGTTAAGCTTGCAGACTCCAACCAGTGACGCACCGAAAAGTCTTGCTGCCCGCTTGATAAAAATGCTCATTCTATAGGGATCATCAACTTCATATTTCGTTTTTGTCCAATCAATTCCAACAGTATCCACTGAAATTTTATACGGTTTAATTTTTTTCCATGAAAAACCACCTTCGAAAGCGTCATGCACAATCCAAGAGGCATAGGCTAAGGCAAAGTCAACCCTTGAATAGCCAGATTTTCCCTCTGAAATTGTTCGGAGTATTTTTTCATCGTACATTCGCATGTAGCCTTCCCATGAGGAATCCCCCATTACCCTGTCAAAAACTGTGTTTTTACTGTTGAAACGGCGAAGCTTAGATTGATCAACAACGTAAGGTGGTTGTTCAATTTTTCTTATCTCAGTTTTTGGAACTTTGCCTGTTCGATTTGAAATCATGGTGCAGCACCTAGAGACATCTATTAGGACAAAAGACAAAAATAAGTCATGCTATAGGTTTATTGATTAATCTTTGTACAGAGATGCGTATGCAAAAACGAGTTAGAGGTGCTGTGCGGGGTTGCCCTAGCCTGGTAGGGGGCAGGCCTGCTAAGTCTGTGGTCCTTTGGGCCGCGCGGGTTCAAATCCCGCACCCCGCGC
>JACUTN010000022.1 GCA_014859805.1 Candidatus Bathyarchaeota archaeon | reverse complement strand
ATGAAAAATAGCAACTCTTATATAGCCATTCTTACAAATACCGTGGCAAGGTAAAAGGTGAAAACGTTGACTACACCACAACCATCTACTTCGAAGCTAGAAATTACCTTAGATGTAGATTTAATGAACAAGCTGAAGACGAAGGCTGACACTGCAAACAAAACGCCCTCAGAAGTTGTTGCAGAACTTCTCAGACAACAGTTGAAGCAGTAAACTTGGAGAGTTTTAAGTTGCAATACCTTTATTTTCCCTTTTTTTGGAGGTGACGTTATAAAGAACAGTAAGCGTGGCTCTTCTATTGAAGATCAAACAATTGAGGAAAGAAAAGCTCTAATTCTTATGAAGCTTAGAGGTTATAAGCTGATAAAACGCGAGGAGCAAGAGGATACCATCAAGTTTATCGTTAAACTTCGTAAGGGAAAAAGAGCAGTTATTTTGTGCATGCCAAACCGAAAAGTAGTAGGGGTAGCCTTTGTTAGAAACCTGAAAAAGCTTATGGACGAAATTGCAGTTGAAAAAGGAGTTATAGTTGCTAACGCACGATACACTTGGGCGGCTAAAAGAGAAGCAAAGAAGTACGGTATTGAGTTAATTCCGAAGGTTTTTCCATCCTTCAACATTTTCAAACACAAGTTGGTGCCAAAACACGAAATTCTTCCACCTGAAAAAGCGAAAGACCTTTTAGAAAAGTATCATATAGAGCCGCATCAACTTCCCCGAATTAAAGCATCAGATGTCACTGTAATTGCAGTAGGCGCAAAGCCTGGAGACATCATTAAGGTTACTAGAAAAAGCCCCACATCTGGAAAACACATCGCATACAGATTAGTGATTACAGATCCAAAAGCAAAAATTAGACTTTAAATAATTAAAATGTGAATAATAAAATGTTAAAAGAAGACTGGCGTGAAAGGAGTAAACGCGGCTATTTCGTCAGCAAGGCTCCCGAATATAAATCGTTGCTGAAAGACGAGAGCGTCAAAAAATGGACCATGAATTTAAGAAAGAAAGCAGGATGGAGAACAACTATTCCCAGTTTTCTCAGAACCTTATATAAGTTCACTAAATACTCAGGCAAGAGCCCGAACGAGTTGATCGCCATTGGGTCTACTGCTAAAAAAATTGAGCCACGAGAAGAACCGACTTCCGCAACTCCTGCAATCACAAAACTTGTGCAAGACTTTATAACTGAACTACTAAGTTCTGGCAAACGAGAAAGAGCAAGACACGTAAGGACCTGTCTGACATCTTTTTTTAAAGCGAACGGCATCTCTCTAGAACTTGAACGCATTCCTAGACAGACAAAAAAAGAAGAGGTTATTCTCAGCAAAGATCAAGTTTACGCCATGGCTGACTACGCTGGTTCTCTTCGAAACCGAGCTATAATTCTGTGCATGTATCAGAGTGGACTTGGGGTAACTGCGTTACGGAATCTCGATTATGGGCGCATCATAAATCAGGTTGAAAATAAGAGAGTTCCCATAAGAATTCGTATTACATCTCGCATTAATAAGAAAGCTTCGCAGGTGCCGTTTTTTGCTTTTTTTGGGGCTGAGGCTTGCGATGCTTTGAGAGCATATGTTACCGAAAGAAAAAGAAAAACTCGGAAAATGAGGGAGAAAGGAGCTGATGTAAGAGAGTTAACGGACAACAGTCCCTTATTTGCTTCTGAAGGAAAAAATGTGCCTTTTGGTGACAGAATGGCTGTTTCAAGCGTCTGGCGTGTTATTAAAGACTCGGCAGAGCGGGCGGGTTTACAACGGGAAAAAACTCAACCTAATTCTGTAAGAAAAGCATTTGAAGCAGAGTTGAATAGATCGATTTTAGACTTGGAAACAAAGAAACATCTTATGGGAAATCCCGTTCAAGGCATGAAATACGACATCGGTGATATTGAACGAAAATATCTGATTTGTAACTTTGGCAGATCAGAACTCAGCAAACTGGTAATTGTCAAAGAGTTTGTGAAATCACTTGGAATAAAAGAGCTTGAAGCAAAAATCCGGAAAGCCCTAACACTGAACCCACAAATGACAGAAATGGAAGCTATAGGATTCATTGTTCGTAAAGAATTTGCATCGCATTCTAAAATGAATTGAAAACTACCCACTCTTTTCTTCACTGATTAAGACCGCGTTTATTACGCCAGTTTGTCCCGGACGCGAGGTGACACGTGCCAAGCCTTTAGGCGTTTCAATTATTGCTCCTTTCGTTATTACACCTCTGCGGTCGTAATCAACATTTGCCGGGTTCCTAATAACACGTTTAACTTCAACTTTCTCTGTCTTTCCACTTTTAGGATCTGTCACACACGCGTATTTGTCTCTCAAAACCTTGACCTTTAGGTTTCCACCTTTTTGGCGTTTAACTTTTCGTTTTGTCTCGCCTAAGATAGTTTCAGCAGGAAACAAGCCTTGCTCAAACTTCCTCTTTTTTCTACAGCCTCTTTTTCTGCCGCCTGAAGGCTTTTTCTTGTGCGAGTCACCGTGCCAAACCGACATTTTTCACTTCTCCATGTTTAGCCAAACTCAAGTGTTCAGTATCATCACTATTTAAAATATAAACCTATCCTTGTTTTTTTGGTCGTGTATAAATCACTTTCCCGACTTCACGGTATTTCCTTTCCAAACCATAGGCTACAGTTGCTGATTTATCATAGTTCTTGTCCATGTGCACAGCCACTATTTTACCAATGAACCAGATATGGGAGCCCCCCAAATCTATCTTTCTCAACACTTTGCATTCAATATTTACGGGGCATTCCTTGATTAGCATCGCTTCTACGATTTTCCCTCTTTGCGGGGTTAATCCCAGCTTCTGAAACTTGTCAACATCCCTTCCGGAAGTTGTTCCACAAAACTCTAGAATTTCTATCTGCCCTTTCGTTGGTATATTAATAATAAATTCTTTTGCTTCCTCAAGGAGTTCGTAAGAGTACGATTTTGGAATAATGCCAATTTGATACATGGGTGGATTAAAAGAAAAAAGATGCACTGCGCCCACTGTAATAATGCTGTCTCTAACGGTTACAAGCACAACTGGAAATGGCGGGAAAGCATATATGCCTTCACGTGGAGATTTCTCACTTTTCCTCATTTGTCATTTCCCGTTGGAAAACTTTCTTTAACTGTCTTTTCATGGCTGAAAGCTCATGGCTTAAACCGAAGTAATCAGCAAAATATTCGGTTGTTCTCAGAAGTGTTGAACGTCCTTTTCTTTCGCCTGTGATTAAATCCATGTCTTTTAACTGTTTAATGTGACCATAAGAATGATGTCCTCGCATTTCAGCAACCCTCTTTTGGGAAACTGGCTGTCTGTAAGCTACGTAAGCAAGAGTCTTCAATGGACCTGTGGAGAGCAACGGCTTCTTAACAAGCTTCTTAACATAAGGAGTAAATTCAGTCCTTAACTGCAAAACATATCTTTCATCCTTCAGCTCTAATATTTCAAGGGCTGTGTTTCTGTTTGCATATTCTTTCATAAGCGTTTTTACAAGCTTTCGGGTCTTGTTTTTTGAACGCGTTTTCAAAACCGAACACAATTCGTTAAGATCTAACGGGCGACCCGTAACATACAGTGCAGCCTCCACTAGAGCAAGCTCTCTTTGAGTTTTCTCTGCGGCTTGATTCTGCTTAGAAGCTTTATCCAGCTCCAATGCTTGTTTTTCAACTCTCTGCAACGTTCCAATCTCCAATACGTATGTATATCTCTAATAGGATTTAACGTTAAAGTCACTAAACGCGCTCTAGAATCTAATTTTTTATGCTGTTTTGCTTAGCGTTTGCAGTTTTTCTCGTTCCGTTTTTATGTCTTCATCTTCCACTTTCTTAAAGAGCACGGTGGGTTTGTTAATTTCGTGTCCGCTAGGAACCCTTAATTCCGAAGCCGTGCTCCAGTTTTGTTCATGAACACTTGCTTCCAAGTTCAATTGTTTCCAAAGGTTTTCAGCTGAGAAAGGTATGTAGGGTTCTAATAAAATGGCTAGATTTCTAACTACGTTGACGCATAGGTAAAGGGCTGTCTTCGCTTCATCCTTGTTGACCCAAGGTTTTTTCCGCTGGAAGTATTGGTTACAGAAAGTCGAGAATTCAATGATTTTCCTCAGCCCTCTGCTCAATTCTATTCTATCGATTTCTTGGGCTACGTCTATCACCGCTGCTCTAAGTTTCTCAATCAGTTCTCGATCCAACTCGTCAAAAGTTTCAGTTTCAGGCACTTTTCCATCATAGTTTGACCAGACAAAAGTTAGAACTCGATGTATAAAGTTGCCGATGTTAGCTATGAGTTCGTTGTTTATTCTTTTTTGAAAGTGTTCCCAGTTGAAGTTCACATCTGATTGACTGTAAGGAGTGATCGCGGCTAAATAGTACCTCAGATAATCCGGGGGAAACTTATCTAGGAACTCTCTTACACTTATGTACCATTCTCGACTCTTCGAGAATTTTCGTCCCTCAAGCGTGAAGTAACCTCTTGTCGGAATGAACTCTGGAAGCTTGAACTTTTCCTCTCCCATTCTCATAGCTGGCAAAAACAAGTAATGATGGTACACTATGTCTTTCCCGATGAAATGATAAATCCTCGATGAGTTCCAAGCCTCGTTTCCATCTATCCCTTTTTCCCCAAAGTATTTCAGTGCGGTTGAAATGTAGCCAAGGTGGTTGTTAAACCAAACGTAAAGTACTTTCCCCTTCGCTTCTTCCAAAGGAACGGGTATGCCCCAAGCCAAGTCACGGCTGATATCCCAGTCTTTCAAACCTCCTCTTACCCAGTTTAACACATAATTCTTAACTTCTGACTGAAGGTTCTCGTTTTCCACCAGCCACTTCTCAAGCTTACCTGAAAAATCACTGAGCTTGAAGAAATAATGTTCACTTTGCTTACTCGTGGGTTTTGAACCGCAGATGGCACAGTGAGGGTTTAAAATCTCTCCAGATTGAAATGTCCTTCCACATTCTTCGCAGCCGTCTGAATATTGCTCAGTTGCGCCGCAGTAGGGACATGCGCCCTTGACGTAACGGTCTGGGAGGAACTTTTTGCAGTTTTCGCAGTACGGTTGCCATATGACTTGTTTATAGATGTAGCCCTTTTCGTAAAGTTTCCTAAAGAAATGTTGTGTAAGTTCAATGTTTTCTTTGGAGCTTGTTTTGGAGAATATGTCAAAGGATATTCCTAGATCGTTGAAGTCTTTAAGGTCTTCCTTGTTCCAATAATCAACGAATTCTTCTGGGCTTACTCTCTTTCGTTCAGCTTCAACAAGTATGGGAGTCCCGAAGTCGTCTGTGGCGCCTACATGAATTATGTTGTTGCCTCTGAGTCTGCAGAATCTCACAAATATATCAGCTGGCAGATAAGTGGAAGTGATATGCCCTAAATGGATTTCGCCGTTTGCATATATTAGGGCTGTTGTTACAATGATTTTTTCGACTGCAAGCACCCCCAAATTCGCTATACAATGGTTATTGCTGTTATATTTAAACGCAACTTCAAATATCTACAAACTGAAATCACATAATTTCAAGGCGTTTAAAATTCCGATTACTCTGTCTTCGATTTCAGCCAAGTCATGCTCATCTGGTCTTCCTTTAATGTTTCCAAGCCTTCCCTTAGTCGAGTTTTCTTCTCTATTTTTGAACTCCCCAACAGTGTGCCATTCTTCCAGAACCGTAAATCCCACATGCTCCAAGAATGCTCTCATCCATTTGGTTGCGGGGATGGCTTCGCTTACGCCTGTGTGGGGGCCAGAGTAGGTGCAGAAGCAAACAGCGTACTTGCCTGGTCTTATAGGACAACAGGGAACGACAACGCTAGAGGTGAAATATGTTTTTAGCATGCGTTTAACGTAGTTCATCAGCATGTTGGTTGGAAGCCATTGATGTACGGCTGAGCCGAGAAAAACAAGGTCATACGCGAGCAAGTCAACGTTTGTTTCATCATCAATCTTAACGATCGCTACATCGTGTCCCTTCCTTCTCGATACCTCTGCTATTCGCTTAGCCACCTTTTCCGTATTTCCTGTAACAGAAGAATACAAGACCAAACTTTTTATCATCGTGGTATTTCTCCGTGGTTCATCCTTTGAATGAAGGTTGGTTTAAACCCCTTCCTAAGCCTTTGAACAACTGTTTGAACTTATTCCATTGGCGTCAGAATGCCCGAACCCTTTCAATGCAGCTTACGGCTGTTCGGATTCCAAGGAAATGAGGTTGATGGTTATGTATATCTCTTCGGATTCTTCATCCTGCCATAGATTTACCCTTGCGTCTTGCGCCAGAAACAGTAACAGAATGAATGTGCGAATGGCTTCTATCCGCTTCACGCCTTTGACCAGAGTTGAAAACTGTATTATTCCAGTGCCTTTCACCTTCTGCGAAAGAGAAGTGTAAAGCTTTTCCATTTGCAGTTCAATCTGCATCAAGTACAGATCTAATTGCGGCAGAATTTCCGAAGGCGTTGGGAGGATAGGTTCTGAAACAGCTTTTTGCAGAAGCGCGAGCTTCTCACCTTTCAAAACATCGTCTAAAACTTCCAACAGATGCCGTATGGTTGTTGAAGTTAACTCATGCCTTAACGGTAGAAACAAGGGTGGAGGAAGAAAATCCTTTGGAGGCTTTGGTGGCGGCGGAGGTTCTTGAAGTTTGAGCAGAAGCTTCGACTTCATTAAGTATATGAGAGCTGAAGAATCCAACGCTACACCTGACGCCCTAAAGTCCACCTGCCCAGTCTTTTCCATTTCTTCAAGAAATGACGTAAGCAAATATGCAATGTTGATGTTCCAAGGCGTAAGCTTTTCAAGTTTGCGAAACTCGAAGAGGATGTTCCATGGGGGGCGCATATAAAACGGTTTTTTAATCGTTGCAGCCATTAACTTGGCACCTCTAGAAACTTTGCTGAAAGGACGTTTGCAACTCCGTTGCGTTCATAAACTCCATAAACTTTTTGCGCTTTGCTCACCATTTCAGGTTTCAAAGTGACGACTATAAACTGGTTTCTCTCTGATTCTTCTAAGAGCAGGTCTGCTAGTTTTGACACGTGGAAAGCATCCAAATGTGCGTCTATCTCGTCGAGAATGTAGAAGGAGGCGGGAGTAAACTCCTTGAGAGCTAATATGAAGGCAACAGCAGCAACTGAACGTTCGCCACCGCTGGCACCGCTTACAACTATCGAAGGTTTGTTTGGAAACTGCACAATCATGTCCGTGCCACCTGAGAACGGATCATCCACGTTTTCAAGCTTCAAAGTGACGTTTCCACCTCCAGTGAGCTTTGAGAAGTATTCTTGGAGATTTCGATTGATCTTTTCGAAGGCTTCCATGAAGACCTTGCGTTTTTTACGTTCAACCTCGTCCATGAACTGTACGATTACCTGTTTTTCCCTTTCAAGCTCGTTTAACCTTAATGAGAGTTCTTTGTAGCGTGAAATTTGTTCGGCGTAGTGGGATAAGGCAAGCTGGTTTACTGCGCCTATTCTTTCAAGTTCAAACTGCATCATTCTGATGGATGTTTCGGCTTCTTCAACCTGCTTCAGAGTCACCTCTAATGGCTGCTCGTAACCAAATTGTCTGAGCTGATTTTGATGTTGCTCAAGATGCAGCAACGATGTTTGAATTTTTAGCTGAAGCTGGTTCAGCAAACGGTCAGCTGGTTCATATTCTGAGTCAAGCTTACGCAGTTCTTTGTCTATGTCATCTATTTCCACTGTGAACTTCTTAGTCTCTTCTCTTGCTGACAAAACAGTCTTGGAGAGTTCAATGCGGGTTTTTTCCAGTTCTGTCACCTCTTGGTTCAGCGATTCTCTCTCCTGCAGTGCACCCGCTACTTCTTTCTCAACTCTTCTCAGTTGTTGTTCAACTTTTGAGAGTTGAATTTTCGCGTTTTTATATCCAACCCTTAAAACGTTGTCGAATTGTGATTGAAGCGTTGATATTTCTGTTTGAACGGTGCCCAGTTTCTGTCTTAGAGTGATTATTTCTTCGGCTCGCCTTTCCCTTTCAATCTCCATTTCTTGAATGTGAGCTGGATCAGCCTTCTTTCTCAGCTGAGCCAGTTCCTTCTGAAGTTTTCGCATCTCCTTTTGAGTAGAACTTCTTTCAGCTCTGTGGATCCACATTTGCGATTTTTCGTTTTCAATTTCCTTCTCAAAACGTGTGATGCGATTGCCTACTCGTTTGATGTTGGCTTTTGATCTTCTGAGGCTTCTTTTTACTCTAGCTATTTCACTGTCAAGTGTGGTTATGGCTTCTGACAATCGGGCAATTTCAACGCGAGTCTTGTCAATATCATCCTCAAAAGAAGTTATGTCACTGCTTCTTCTTGAGAGATGCTGCTGAAGAGCTGCAACAGCTTCGTCGAGGCTCGCGATTGCTGCTTCGCTTGGGATAATGGTGGAGAAGTCTATCGGGGCACGATAGTAACCGCTTTCCAGTGCACCGCCTGCTTCATACAGGTCTCCGTTGACTGTGACGGCACGGTAGCCTTCGTTGGATATGGCTAATGCAGTCTTGTCGTTTGAGACCACCAATGTGTCGCCGAACACGAAATGGACGGCTGGCTCATACCGTTTTGCACATTTTACAAAGAATGAAGCTGCTCCGTCAACTCCTCTCTTTTCTGGGATTTCCAGAGACTTGGGGTTTAGTACTCCTTCAGTTAGAATTATCTTAACTCTTCCAAGCTTCATTTTCCTCAATGTTTCTGTACACGTGAAAGCTGAGTCAAAATCCTTCACTACTAGCGCGTCAAGCCATCCTGACGCTGCAGCTTCTATCGCCTGTTTATACGTCCTGTCTATTTTGATCAGGTTGCGTAACCTGCCGTATACACCTTGGATAACGCCTAGCTCGCCCAGTTCTTCTATGCTTCTTAGGGCTTTCTCTTCCGCTGCCACTGTTGCTGCGAGTTCCCTTTGCGTTGCAAACTCCACAACTGCTTCTCGGGCTGATTCAGCTATTTTTCCCGCTTCAGTGATCTCCGTTTTTGCAGCTTCTTTTTGCGCAATTCTTCGGTCAAGCGTTCGCTCCAAGTTTCTTAATCGAGTATTCTGCTCCTTCTGCACTTTTTTAAGTTCATCTAATGATTTTTCCAGCTCTCCAAGTGTTTCCGTCAAGTCTTCTTTGCGTGTAGTTAAGTTTTTGAGCCTTCTTCTACGGATTTTAATGGCTTCCTGACCTTTTGCATTTTCAGACTTCAAGTATGTGAGTCTCTTGTAGTCTTCGTCAAGTTTATGCTCGATTTCATGGACTCTTCTGCTGTTGTCTCCGATTTTTTCCCAGAGCTGAGCTGATTCTTCTGCAAGGGTGTCGTGTTCTGCCTGTTTTTCGGTGATCTCGTTGGATGCTCGGTCATGTTTACGTCTTAAACGGCGGATTTTCAGGCGGTTTTCGTGAATTTCCTTTCTAATAGATTGGTATTGTTCAAGATTATTTTCTCTGATCCGCTTTAAGCCTTCACGGCTTGCCGTTTCGGAGCTTATTTTTGTTGTTAATTCTGTTGTTCTTGCCTTCAATTCACCGATTTTTATTTGAACCTTCAGTACTTGTGATCCGCCCTCTTCAACCATTTCTGAGCTTAGTTTTCGCCATTCGCCTTCTATCTCTCTTCTCTTGGACCTAAGTTTCTCGCGTAACTGTCTTAGTTTTTCAACTCTTGTTTTAACCTTATTAGCTTGGGAGGAGGTTTCTTTCATTTGCTTTTGTATCTGTGCTATGTCGTGGGACAGCTTCACAGCTTCGAACTTCTTTATTTCGTTTTCAATGAAGGCATACCTTAAGAGTTCGTTGCGTTCTCTTTCAAGGGTGTCTACTCTCTTCTGTACTTCGTCTATTCTGCCCATGGCTGTGCGTATTGAAATGTCTGCTGTCCGCAATTTTTCTTCTGCATCAGCCTTTTCAGCATCATATTGGGCTATGCCAACCAGGTTCTCAATGATTTTTCTGCGCTCAGGAGAGGATATGTCGGTTAAGCGAGTTATTGTGCCTTGTAAAATTATGTTTTGGCTTGTGGAGCTTATCCCTGCCATGGAAAGAACTTCTAAAATATATGTTCTTGAGATTCTTCTGCCATTAAGCCTATAAACGCTTTGGCCGTTTCTACTAACTTCACGGGAGATTGTGACGGTTGTTGTGTCAACTGGTATGCGTCCGTCTGTGTTGTCAAACTGAACTACGACCTTGGCTTTTTTTGCTCTTTCCAGTCCGGCTTGCTCGGAGCCGTGGAAAATCAGTTTGGCGGCGTTTTCTGCGCGTAGTCTTCTCGTGCTTAATTCGCCTAGGGCAAACAGTGCTGCGTCTACGATGTTTGTTTTTCCGCTTCCGTTTGGGCCTGTGATTGCTGTGAAGCCCTTGTCTAGAGTTACTTTAACGGTTTTGTGTCCGAAGTTTTTGAAGCCTTTGAGTTCTATTTTTTTAATGTAGGGCATACGGTTTAGCCCTCACCCCCTGTTTCAGTCTAGTTGTAGATAGTTCTATAGGAGTTTTCTATAAATAAATTAATCCATAGGACTTTTTTTTCTTGTTATGGTGAGGTGCCGTATAACGAAGCTTGGATGTTTATCTTTTGTAAATCGTCTTGCGGTGGCCAACTGTTCGAATTATTATCTTGTTTTCTGAGAGTTGGTAGATTATTCTGTAGTTGCCTATTCGTAGCGAGAGTAGTCCTGTGAGGTGTCCTGTTAGGCGTTTGTCAGCGAAGGGGTTTTCTTCAAGGGTTCTTAGCTTTTTGAGAATTCGGAGTTGCGTTTTTTATCGAGTTGTTCGAGTCTGCGTAGAAATTCTTTAGTGAATACGAGCTCAAATTTCGGTTTCATTTATATCTAACTCTTTGAGGAGCTCTTTGAAGCCGAGTAGTCTGCCTTCCTGAACGTCTTTTTCGCTTCTTCTGATGCTTTCCACGAGCTCCTCGTCACCGAGGATTTCCAGGGTTTCTATGAGGCTTTCTACGAGGGATCGGAGTTTTGGCATTTCTTGGGCTAGGGTTTTTAGGTGTCTTCTGTCTTCCTCGGTGAAAACGGTTTCAACCATTTCTGTCACCATGACACTGCTT
>JACUTN010000168.1 GCA_014859805.1 Candidatus Bathyarchaeota archaeon | reverse complement strand
TTCTAAGCCTTTCACGTGCATAGCCCATCGGCTTGAATTTCCACCGATTTTTTCAGCTGCGAAACGAACACCTTCAGCAAGCATGTTACCTAAACCACGTCTATAAGCGATGTCTTCAACTAAAGCATTGGTCGCTTTGAGTTTACCCCAAGAAACTTTTTCTTCAATCAATCCTTTCTCAGAAGCCTCCATCGCAAAACCAAGAACGTTGCCTAAGGAAATCGTGTCTAAGCCGAATTCATCGGCAGCTCTATTCAAAGTTGCAACCCTTCTTAAATTGCCTAACCCAATGTTTGAACCCAGCATTGCAACGTTCTCATAATCAAGCTCAGATTCCCTTCTATACGAATCCTTAATGACGTTACCACACGTCATGTTGCAATTGGGACATCCACGTTGAGAAACTTTCATTTTCTCCATGACAAAACCGCCGATCGCATCAGCCTTGTCAAAAACGCCCTCACGATAATTGTATGTTGGGAGAACACTGTTCTCTTGGCTCCACTCAATGGTCATCATCGTGCCCTGCTTCTTCCAAAAAGCATAGGGGGGCTTAGTCAAAATCTCCCGGTAGGCTTCTGCACCTAACTTCTTCAATTCTTTCGGATATGCAGCAGGTAAATCGCCAGAACCAATTATTACAATGGCCTTCAAATTCTTAGAGCCCATAACCGCTCCTATTCCAGGCCTGCCGCCAGCCCGTCCTTCTTGGCAAACAATGTTGGCGAACTTCACAAGGTTTTCTCCAGCTTGACCTATAGTAAGAATCCCAGCCGCCGGTCCATAAACTTGCCTGAGCATGCTTTCCGTTTCAAAAGAGTTTAAACCCCATAAATCTCCAGCGTCAAGAAAGTCGATTTGCCTGTCTTGAACAAGCAGAACAACCGGCTTTTCTGATTTCCCTTCAACAATTATAGCGTCGTAACCAGCCTTACGCATCTGAACAGTAGCAAGTGTTCCAATGTTTCCATCTCCATAACTGCCAGTTAGTGGACTCTTAGCGGCAACAACAAGCTTGCCACTACTGGGCAAAGCGAAACCCGTCAAAGGACCAGCAGCAAACACAAGTTTATTTTTAGGTGACAGCGGATCGGTTCCAGGCTTAAGTTCATCCCAGAGAATTTTAGCTGCAAAGCCCCTCCCACCAAGGAAGTTTTTAGCAAGCTTCGTATCATATTTTTTCGCAATCGCCTTCTTTCTACTCAGATTAACTCGCAGAAACAGTCCGTTCCAACCATACAATGCTTTCACCTTGCTAAATTGGATTGCATAATTTGTATTTTAGACTTAATAAATATGACACTGCATAAGCATGGAATTTAAATGACAAGTTTTTCTGGTTCTACGTGTCGGCTTTTTATGCCTAAATCGCTGACTCTGAACTTTCTCTCACCGTATAGCAATGCATGTTCTTCGCCGCTGTAAAGCGCTGCTGCAATTCTGCCAATAGCGTCTGCCTTCATAATCCCGCTTCCGCTGGCTCCTCCAACAACCATTAAATCATTTTCTTCGAAGATTATTGGTTGACCGTCTAAAGTGTTAATGGCATACAAACCTGCAAAAGAGGAAAATGGTTGACAATTTTTAAACTGAGGGAAATACTTCATCAGAACTTGGTAAATTCCGTATTGATAGAAGTTTTCTTCCGGTTGTGGATTCTCTTCAAGCTGAAAGGCTCTGGGAAACTCGTCGCCGTAACTGAGCCAAAAAGCGTCCTCTTCAGGAGCTGGTTTAAAGTATACTGATGGTTTAGGCAAAATAGTGAAAGGCACACAACCGGCAGAACTGAAACCTTTTGTCCACAACAATTTTTTCAACGCGTCAGTATTAGCTTTTACGGAAAAAACCTGCCGTTTTTT
>JACUTN010000167.1 GCA_014859805.1 Candidatus Bathyarchaeota archaeon | reverse complement strand
GTTTAGTTGACCAAGCAAGGCGTTCGTAGCAATGGTTGTGGCGTGAATAATAACTGAAACGTCTGTGTTGTTTGTTTTTCTAAGAAAATCTTGGAAAGCTTTGATTACGGCTTCTGCTGGTTCCCTTGGGGTTGAAGGCAATTTTATGTTTAGAATTTCTCCGCTTTTCTCATTTAGAGCAACTAGGTCTGTGAACGTTCCGCCAATGTCTATGGCTACTCGATACTTCGTCAATTGTTAACACGCCACGCGAGCGTTTTCACGTTTTTACGTATTTGTACATGTCTTCTAAGGTTGCTGATGGAACTGGTAAATCTTTCATTGTGAATAAGCCTTTTGGCGCATTGATGACTTTTGGGATTGAATTAACAATCATTGCTACTGTGCCTTTGTCACCGTGCACGCATGGCTGAATCCTCTGCCTAACATTTGGAACGCCTTCAATCGTTACAGCGTCATATTCTTCTTCTGCACCAATGTATGCTTGAAAATCTAAAACAATGACTTCTTTATTTTTCATTATTCCTTTGGCTTTCTGTCTTAAACCCGCAACTTCTCCAGCTCTAACTTTTATACTTGCGCTTTCAACTGTTTTCTTGGCAACCACAGGCTCAACATTTTCAGCAGTTATTTTGTCAAGATTCCATTTTAAAGCATCAGCAATCATCGCAACAGACTGTTTGAGTCCCACATGCCCAGTAATTTGTCTACTTTCAATTCTCCTCTTGAATTCTTCAACTGTCAAACCAGCACCTATTTTCTTCTGGAACGGTAAACGTCTCGTCGCAGCGTTCATAACCCTTACAGCCTTAATTTTTTCGATTTTTTGGCAAACCGCAGTAAGTGTAATTACAAGAGTGTCCATTAAGAAGCCTGGGTTTATGCCTGTTCCCAAAACTGTTACATTGTGTTTTTTGGCAAGTGAGTCAAGCTCAGTTGCAAGTTTAGGTTCAGTAAGATATGGATATGAGAGTTCTTCGCATGTGGATACAACGTTTACGCCGTGTTTCACGATTGAGGCTATCTGCGGATATGTGTCTTTAAGAAAGGATGAAGTTGCATGAACAGCGATGTCTGCTTTAACCTTTGAAAGTACAGAGTCAACGTTGTCTGAAACTTTTACTCCGAGTTCTCTGTTTAAGCCTAAGACTTCACCTAAATCTTTGCCAACTTTGTCTTTAGCTATGTCAATCGCGCCAACAATTCTGATACCTTCTTTTTGTAACAAGTACTCTGCAATTAAACTGCCAACGGCTCCAACACCATACAAGGCAACCTTTACTTTTCTCATTCTAGGTCTTTCCTTTAACTTTCATCTCTATTGTACTTGGCTTTATTAAAACGTCTTTTGGAATGTTGCTTACAAACACGAAAAACGATAATGGCAGATACAAAAAAAGCTATAGCTAGCATGAGCATAGATTCATGTATGTCTTGGGATAGGTGAATGGGTTGGCCAATAAACGACTACTTGTTGTATATTACACTGGAACTGGCAACACTAAAAGGATGGCTGAGGAAATCAGTAAAGGAGCTGAACAGTTAGGAGTTAATGTGCAAGTAAAAAGCGTTGAAGAATGTGAGCTTAGTGACTTGGCCGAGGCTGACGGAATCGTGATAGGTTCTCCCACTTATTTCAGCAATGTATCATGGCAAGTGAAGAAACTCATAGACGAGTCAATAACCCTCTACAGAAAGGGACATAAACTGAGGGGCAAAGTTGGTGGATGCTTTACATCTGCAGGAACACGCAGGGATGGCAAAGATTGCGTTAGGATGTTGGAGTTAACGCTTGGCTTCCATCATAAATTAAAGATGGTTGGCGGAATCATAAGTGCATCAGGTGACAGAGAGGAAGAAGTCAGCAAAATGTGTCA
>JACUTN010000021.1 GCA_014859805.1 Candidatus Bathyarchaeota archaeon | reverse complement strand
GGAAAAGCATACAAGGAGGATTTTTACAGCGGAACGGCGGCAGCTGCTGCTGGTGGGATAACGACGGTTTTGGATATGCCTAACAATAAACCGGTAACGATGAGCGTTGAAGACTTAAGAAGACGAATGGAAATTGCTGAAAGAAAAATTTTGGTTAACGTTGGCTTTTACTCCGAATTTCCAAAAAACATGAAGGAAACAGAAGGAATCATTAGGGAAGGCGCCGTGGCTTTTAAGCTTTTTATGGGTGAGCAGATTGGCGGATTAAACATAGATGATGATCACGCTTTGTTAGAAGCTTTCCAAATCGTTAGCAAATTGAAGGTTCCAGTTGCCGTTCACGCAGAAGACAAAACAACATTAAAAAAAGTTGAAGATGAGCTTAGGCGAGACAACTGCAATGGCGTTGAAGCGTTTCTCAAGGCGCATTCAGAAAATGTTGAAGTTACAGCTGTGAAACGTTTATTGAAGATTGCCGAACAAACTAATGTGCACGTGCATTTTTGCCACATAAGCACTGAAAACGGGTTAAAAGCAGTAATTGATGGAAAGAAGTCTGGAATGACGATAACTTGTGAAACAACACCCCATCACCTATTTCTTTCAGTTAACGATTTAAGGCGAATCGGAACGTTAGCATTAACCACACCGCCAATTCGAGAAAAACATCACATTACGGCGCTTTGGAATGGAATCAAAAACGGTTGGATTGACATTTTGGCTTCAGATCATGCACCGCACACGCCGGGTGAGAAAAAAGCAGAGTCGGTTTGGGATGTTAAAGTTGGCGTGCCAGGCTTGGAAACAACGCTTCCGCTGTTGCTCACAGAAGTGAAGCATGGACGGTTATCAATAACCGACGTAGTCAGACTGATGTCAAAAAATCCAGCTGAACTTTTCGGACTGCAAGGTAGAGGCTGTTTGAAAGAAGGAAATAACGCGGATCTAGTTGCTGTGGATTTGGATAGAAAATACAGAATTGACGCAACGAAATTCCACTCAAAAGCGAAATATTCTCCATTCGATGGATTAAGTGTGGAGGGGAAACCCGTTAAAACCTTTGTTGGTGGGCAATTAATCATGGATGAAGGAGAAATCGTCGCTGAGGCGGGAAGTGGCGAAATAATTCGAAGAGAGTGAAGCATTGAGGTTCATTGCTGACGGCATGCTTGGAAAACTGACACGTTGGCTTCGAATGTTAGGACACAATGTGAAATATTCAAACAAACTCGATGATGCCCAACTAATCATGATAGCTAAAAAGGAAACAAGAGTACTTCTTACAAGGGATTTGCAGCTTTACCAACAAGCCACAGCGAAAGGCGTTGACGCTTTCTATCTGGAAGGAAAAACAGAAACGGAAAAACTAGCAGAAATTGCAAAAAGATTCAAAATCAAATTGGAAATGGATATGACAACGTCAAGGTGCCCAAAATGCAACGCCCAAGTGAAAACAATACCGAAAGAAAAAGTAGCAGACAGAGTTGAAAAAAGCACATTTGCCCACTGTAACGAGTTTTGGGAATGCCCAAAGTGTGGACAAATATACTGGCAAGGAGCCCACTGGACGAGAATCAGAGAAACACTTGAAAAAGCAAAAGAGATCTTAAAGAAAGATCAAAAGAGAAATTAATCGCCTTTAGCTCTAACAAGTTTTAATGAGAAAAAAGAGAGAAAAATGTCATTCTTCTTCATGAAGCCATTTGATGGGTATGTCTTGGCAAGTTCCGTCAGGCAATGTCCGTCTAATCGTTATTGGCAGGATGCCTATGTCAAGTTCTTTTAGGGCTATGTCAATCGGACTTGAAAAGCCTTCAGAGACCTCAACGAGTATAGGAGCTCCCATGGATATTTGGAGGGACCTAGCCCCCACTATCCGAGCCTTCTCAAATCGAGTAAGTTTAGGGGGGCCTATCAAAATTTTCTTCTCTGTTTTGGACGTGTTTTAATACACTCCAGCACCTGGCCCCATACCACCCATTCCTGGGGGTCCGCCAGGGGGAGTTGGCGGAGTTTTCATCTTGCCAGCGGCAATTACATCGTCAATTTTAAGTATCATTGACGCTGCCTCAGTTGCCGACTTGATTATCTGCTTCTTAACAGCCAGCGGTTCGAGGACTCCTGCCTGAGTCATGTCTTGAACCTTTCCGGAGTGAACCTCTATTCCAGCCCAAGTTTCACCCTTTTCATGTCTTGCCCTCAACTCTGACAGTACGTCGATTGGATCTAAACCAGCGTTTTCAGTTAATGTTACCGGAACTGTCTCAAGTGCTTCTGCAAAGCATTCGACTGCAAGTTGCTCTCTTCCCGGAAGCATTCCCGCATATTTCTTGAGTCCCCGAGAAACTTCAAGCTCTGGTGCTCCTCCTCCAGCTAGGACTTTTGGTTCTTCAACTATGTCTCGAACTACGCATAAGGCGTCATGCAGTGAACGTTCGGCTTCGTCCACTATGCGTTCTGTTCCGCCCCTTATCAAGATTGTAACTGCACGGGGATTTTTGCAGCCTTCTACAAAGGTCATTTTGTCATTGCCTATTTTGCGTTCTTCGACGAGACTTGCGTAGCCTATGTCTGCTGGGTTTATGTCATCCAAGTTTGTTATTATTTTTCCGCCAGTGGCTTTTGAAAGCTTCTCCATATCTGATTTTTTGATTCTACGCACTGCAAGTATTCCCTTTCTACTCAAGAAGTGTTGAACCATGTCGTCTATGCCTTTCTGGCACAAGAGAACTTTTGCACCTGTCGCGGTTATCTTGTCAACCATCTCCCGCAACATTGTTTCTTCTTGTTTTAGGAATGCATCCATTTGTTCTGGACTTTCAATGTTAATTTTTGCGTCAAATTCTGTCTTCTCAATTTCAAGCGCGCTGTCTAATAATGCTATTTTCGGGTTTTCTACACGTTTAGGCATTCCTGAATGTACGACTTCCTTGTCTAAAACTATGCCATTAATCAATTTTGTTTCTCTTACTGATTCTCCTGGTTTCTTTTCAACTTTGATGTCATCTACGTCCGCCTTGTACTTACCAGCTTCTTTTTCAGCAACTTGAAGAATCGCTTTAACAGCTAAATCAGCCAAATACCCTCTATGTTCAGCCACCAGCTTGCTTGCCATAGCTGTCATTGCGGCTTTTTTCAGGTAATCTTGAAAGCTTAAATCCACAGGTATTGCTATTTTCTCCAAGATTTTCAGTGTTCTTTCAGATGCTTTTTTATATCCATCAATTATTATGGTTGGATGAACATTTTTATTGATTAACCCTTCAGCTTTGTCTAATAATGCGCCAGATATTATGACGGCTGTTGTTGTTCCGTCGCCCGCTTCGTTGTCTTGTGTTTTTGCAACTTCAACCATCATTTTCGCTGCTGGATGCTGAATATCCATTTCATCCAAGATTGTGCGTCCATCGCTTGTTATTGTTACGTCGCCGAAGCTGTCAACAAGCATTTTGTCCATCCCTTTTGGACCTAAAGCGCTTTTTACGGTTTCAGCTACCACTTTTGCAGCCATTATGTTTGAGTGTTGAGCTTCCTTTCCTCTAGAGCGGCTTGAACCTTCTCTTAATATTAAAACTGGAACGGCTCCAGCTTGTGTAGACAAACTTAACAAACCTCCTTTAATGCGTCAACAAGAAAAACAGCATTACAATATAAGTTTTTCTAATCGATTTTCTCTTTCTATGTTTCGTTTTTCGGATCGACATCATAAAGACAGATATAAACTGTTGTAAAAATTGTTAGCCCCCTAGTAAAAAGGATGAGTGCGTGAATTGTGGTTTATTGTAAAAGGAGTGGGATGTCAAGAGGATAAGGGTGGAAGAATAGGCTGAGAGCGTGTGTTAGTTCCACGTTCAGAGATTTAAAGAGAGAAAAAAGAACTCTTCTCGGTAAAGTGGAATCGGCTCTTACCAGTGTGGGTATGGAAAATTTTATTCCTGATGGTAAGACTTCTCAGGAAATGTCATTATTTCGGTTTAAGTGTTGTTTTTAAGCCTGTTCCTGTTAGGATTATCACAGTCTTATCGTCTTTTGATGTTTCTTGATTCTTAAGCTGCTTCTTGTAAGCTGCGTAAGCAACAGCTGAGCTTGGCTCAACAAACAAGCCTTTTCCAGCCAGTTCTATGAAAGCATGGAATATTTCGTCTTCCTCAACTATAACAGCATCACCATTTGCTTCCCTCAAATGTTTAAGCATAAGATTTAGCAAAGGAGGGTTTACGCTCACTAAAGCGTCAGCAATAGAAGCTATTCTTTCAGGCGGAGTGTACCTTAAGTTTTTGAAGCGATGGTAAAGTGGTGAAACTTGCTTTGTTTGACATGCCACTATTTTCGGCATGATCTCTATCACGTTGGACTCAACTAGATGCTTAAAACCGTTTATCACGCCTAAAAAAAGAGTCCCAGCGGAAACTGGCAAATAAATGCGTTCTGGAACGTGCCAACTAAGCTGCTCAGCTATTTCATATGCTAGGCTTCTTATGCCGTCTCTAAACAGGGGATGAAGTATGTGTCCAACATAGAATTTTCCTCTTTCAGGTTTTTGCGCTTCTTCTGCAACTTTGTTTCGACCACCTGAAACCTTAACAACTTCTACACCATAAAATTTGATTTGATTAAACTTCGGCCCGGAAACATTTTTCGGAACATAAACTTTGGCGTTTAACCCTGCACGAGCAGCGTAAGCAGCAATAGAGGCTCCAGCATTACCCGAAGAATCCTCAGAAACATAGCCTCCAGCTTTTTTTACTGCTTTATGCAGAGCAGAAATCAGCACGGTTGAACCTCTGTCTTTGAACGAGCCTGTCGGATTCAACTGGTCCAGCTTAAAGTACAAGCCATCTGAAAATTTGATTAGAGACGTCCATCCTTCACCTAAACTTATAATCTCTTTTTCCTTCACGTAAGGAAAACAGTCTACGTAACGCCACAAACTGTAATTTCGCCTACGAATTTTTTTCTTTTCAAACCTAAAGTATAAGTGTGTTTCAAGCGGTGAACTGCAAGAGCATTTAAAATCTAATATGCTTGGAGACGTGCGACTACATTTTGAGCATTTGATTTCGTATTTCACACTAAACACTCCAACTAGGTTAGCGTGAACAAGTCTTTAACATTTTATATTAGCAGTGCGAAGAGTGAAACTTTTATGTAGAGAACTGCTATTTTGCTCTTCTCTGAATGAGGTTTAATTAATAGAGAGGTTAAGCAGATTGAAGAGAATCATAGTATGTCTCAAACAAGCAGTAGATGTTTCACAGTTGAAAGTTGACCCCAAGACAAACCAGTTATTAACTGCCAGCGCGCCTAAGAAAATCAGTGATTTTGACAAAAACGCTTTAGAAGAAGCCATAAGAATTAAGGAGAAACTCGGTGAAGCAGAAATCTACACAGTAACGGTAAGCTCTGAAGATGCAAAGGCTGTATTACGTGAAGCACTTGCAATAGGTGCAGACAAGGCTTACTTTGTTAACGACCCAAGTTTTCAAGACGTTGACACTTCAGCTACAGCCTACATCCTAACGGAAGCGATAAAAAAGATCGGAGAATTCGATTTGATTCTTTGCGGTG
This sequence comes from Candidatus Bathyarchaeota archaeon, assembly GCA_014859805.1. Classification (GTDB taxonomy): domain Archaea; phylum Thermoproteota; class Bathyarchaeia; order Bathyarchaeales; family Bathycorpusculaceae; genus SOJA01. Next base: position 5,703 of record JACUTN010000021.1, on the reverse strand, counting down.
AAGCATCCTTAGACAGTTTTTCAGGACTTGTCGGTTCAAGGTTGGCGGAACTGCTGAATTTACCGTTGATAGCGTCTGTCAGAAAGCTTACAGTGGAAGACAACACCGTAGTCGGGGAAAGAACACTTGAAGACGCATACGAAACTGTGAAAGCGAAAACGCCAGCACTGATAACAGTTACGCGAGAGATAAACCAACCGAGAATCCCATCGCTCATGATGATAATGAAAGCTTCAAAAAAGGAAATAGTCACATGGACAGCCACAGACCTAAATATTCAAAAAGAAAAAGTCGAAGGAAAAATCGACGTAATCGAAGTTTTAGCACCCAAAACAGAACGAAAAAAAATCATGATAACAGGTGAAAACAAAGAGGAAATTGCGGAGAAGCTGGCTAAGGCGTTAATTCAAGAAGGTGTTGTTGGAAGGTGAAAAAGCATGAGTGAAAACAAAGGGGTTTGGGTTTTCTCAGAGAATTACGATTTGACATTGGAAATGCTTGGGAAAGGACGAAAGATCGCGGACATGCTTAGAACGGAACTTGTAGCTGTTTTGGTTGGAAGTAACGTACAGGAAAAAGCAAATGACCTGATAAAACATGGAGCAGACAAAGTTTATTTGGTTGATAATCCAGCGTTGGAGCGTTTTCAGTCTGAAGCCTACCTTAGCGTTTTACACAATTTAACAGCAAATTACAAGCCAGACATCTTGCTAATTGGGTCAACAAAGAACGGAAAACCACTTGCAGCCAGACTTGCAACACGTCTTGAAACAGGATGCATACCCGACTGTAGCAGATTAAGCGTTGACGAAAAAGGAAGGCTAATAGGCGAAAGAATAACTTATGGCGGAAACGCTGTGGCAAAGGTTACTTTTAGATCTAAACCACAAATAGCAACAATACCAGGAAGAGCGTTTGCGAAACTTGAGCCGCAAGACCGCAACGGAGAAGTAACCAAATTAGATGTGAAAATCGAAGAGCCAAAAACCGAAGTGGTTGAAACGAAGCCGCTTGAAACTTCAAGTGTAAACATCGAAGAAGCTAAGGTTATAGTCAGCTGTGGGAGAGGCTTAGAAAAGAAGGAAGACAAGGCTTTGCTGGAGGATTTAGCAAAGATTTTAGGTGGGCAACTTGGAAACAGTAGGCCCTTGGCTGAAGATAGGAAATGGTTCACGGAATGGGTTGGGCTATCAGGACACAAGGTTAAGCCGAAACTTTACGTCGCATGTGGCATCTCAGGCGTAATCCAACATGTAGCTGGTATCCGCGACTCGAAAATGATAGTAGCGATTAACAATGACCCAGAAGCACCAATATTTGAAGTTGCAGACTACGGAGTGGTAGGCGACTTATACGAGATACTGCCAGCATTAACAGAAGCCCTAAACAAGCAACTTCAATAGTCTTCTGCTTTTTTCTCTTTAAGGAATATTATCTTGATAATATTGAGGACAAAAGCCTTATAAAAAGAATGGAATATTGGCTAGACGCAGTACAAAACAAGGAGAAGAGAACGGTGTTTGATTTTACGGAAACCGAGAACCAGAAGCTCATAGTAAAAAGCGTCAAGGAATTCTGCGAGAGATACTTAACAGCTGAAAAAATTAGAGAAATGGATGACAAAGGACATCCGTACCCTAAGGACGTTGCCGAAGGGCTATGCAGCCTAGGCATTGTCATGGGAACTGTTCCAGTAGAACATGGCGGTTCCGGTATTGACTGGATAACTCAAAGCATGATCGCCGAGGTGATAGGGTATTACGATCCAACCATTGCCACTGCAGCTGGTTTCATGGCTGTCGAAACAGGTTGGGGATTTACAATCGATAGACATTGCAGCGAAAACGTGAGAGAAAAATACATAAAACCAGCAATCAAAGGCGAGAAATTCGTGGGTATCGCAACTACGGAGCCTGCCGGAGGATCGGACGTCGCAGGGTTCAAGTCAACAGCCAAAAAAGAAGGAAACGAATGGGTGATCAACGGAGAAAAAACGTTCATCAGCGGCACAGAAGAATGCAAGGAATGGGGCGGTGGATACTGGATTAACGTCAGAACTGGCCCAATGCAGCCGGAAGCTCCTCATAGAAATATGACTTCTTTCTTCCTGCCAATAGATGCAGAAGGTGTAGAAATACAAGAACCATACAGGGATGCTGGTAGAATGGCGATATCAACTGGTGGGTTCAAAATGAAAAACGTGAGGCTTCCCGATGAGTACAGATTAGGCGAGGAAAACAAAGGCTTCTATTACACCATGGAAGGATTCGACAACGCTCGAATGCTCATAGCATCTAGTTGCGTAGGAGTAATTCAGAGAGTAATCGATGAGGCTGTGCCTTACATAAAAGACAGAAAAATCTTCGGACGCCCCCTTGCCAAGTACGAAGCGATCCAGTTTGAACTAGCTGAAATTTATCGCGAAATGGAAGCACTAAAGCTAATGGCTCAAAAAACCGCGTGGATGCAAGACATAAGATATCAAGAAGAAGGAATGCCAGAAAAAACTTCAAACGCAAAGACTTTCAAGCCCACCGATGTGGCTAAGTGGATATCCCTGATAAAATGGAAAGGACCATCTCTTGCTTTGGAAGCTGCTAGAAAAGCAATGATCTGGCTTGGAGCAGCAGGATATACTAAAGAATATCTTTTGGAAGCTGCTTGGCGTGGAGTAATGTCCTATGTAGTGGGAGCTGAAGGAGGATTGAACATTCAGAAGATCGTTGTTGCAAGAGAACTGCTTGGAAAAGAATTCATCCCATACAAGTAACCCCTCTTATTTTTCGCTGGCAGAAAACCGTACGTAGACAGATAAATGAGTATTAATGTGCGCCGTTAGTTTATTTGTGACTAAGTGGATATTTCATGCTTAGGCTGGAATTTTCGTTAGAAGTTTGTCAACCAAGCTCTGGTTCAAGTGCAAACCAAGTTTCTCTGCTTCGATGTCTAAAGCTAAGCCAAGCAACTGCGTGTAATACAAGACTGGAAGATCAAGTTTGGCGCCTACTGCTGTTCCAGCATCCTTCTGTTCAGAGTCAAACATCATTTGACAAGCAGGACAACAAACCACTAGAGCGTCTACATTCAGACCTTGCAAAGCCTTAATCTTCGAACCAGCCAAAGAAAGAGCGGCATCCTGATGTGAATAAGTCAACGCTGCACCGCAACAATCCAGTTTCTCCGAATAATCAACGGTTTCTGCACCGAGCATGTTAATCAGTTCGTCAAGTTTTCGTGGATTCTCCGCGTCATCAACCCGTCCAAGATCGCTGTAACGAATGACTTGGCAACCTGTATGGCTGGCTAATTTTAAGCCTCTAAACGGTTTTTTCACAGTTTCTTTAATTTTCTCTAAACCTACTGCATCATGTAGCAAGTCGATTATGTGCCAAATTTTAATGTTTGGATCATATTCCAAGCCTTCTTCGGTCAATAACTCGCCTATTTTCAAGTGAAGTTTCTCATTTATTTCCATTCTATGTTTTGCCTCGGAAATCGTGAAGTGACAACGGTTGCAAGGAATAAGCAAATCCGTTGATCCAGTCAGATTCGCTAAGGCCAAAGCTCTAGCTGCCAAATAGTCGGCTGCAAAAATGTTAATGCTTTTGACGGGGTCACCGCAACATGTAGCTTCTCGCAAATCAACAAGTTCTACTCCAAGCTTTGGAAAAACTTGGCGAACAGACATTTCATAAGCGTATTGGCTTGTTAGTATACGGCATCCCCAGAAAACAGCCATCTTCATTCCTGTTTTTCCTCCAAGGCTTTAAAGAAGACTGCTTGGAAACTTTCTTTTGGAGCAGAAATCTTCGGCAATTTAAGGCTTGTGCGGTCGAAAGTTTCCATTTTGCGCGTTGTAATTTTCTGAATTGTCTGTGACAATCCGTTTTCAAGTATTTGCGAAACCGCCTTCAAGTAGGCTTCTGGCACTTTTGCTTCACGTTCCACGGCGAGGTTTCGCAAAGCCATTATCACATGATATGGTGATCCTTTCTGTGGACATCGTTGCACACATTTTAAGCATGTGGCACAAGTCCAAATTATTTCTGAAGCAGCAAGCTCGTTTACGAAGCCTAACCTGACAAGTTTCATTATCTCATGAGGCTTCAACTCCAAAAGCTTCAAAGCTGTGCATCCGCTCGTGCACTTCAAACATTGAAAACAATCTAGAAACTCGTCTCTACCAAGCTTCACTAGAATTTTCCTTCGTGACGCCTCATTCGGTTCAGCCATGGACATCAAATCAATTAAACCCGAGATTTCAAGTCCCCCCTTTTATCTCCGTTTCTACAAGAGCAGCATGAACTTGAGCTAAAATCTGTTCACCAGTATAGTGCTGCATTTTTATAGCGTCAACTGGACACGCGGAAGCACATAGGCCGCAGCCTTGACACATGGCTTCAACAACCTCAGCTCTAAGCTTTTCAATCTCGTCTACAATTTCGGTTTTCATCTCTATCGCAGCATATGGACAAACAGACTCGCAAAGTCGACATCCACTACACAAGTCTTTGTTCACGACAGCTTTCAAAGGCTCAAGCTCAATTTCTCCACTCGACAACAAGTCTATGGTCTTTGCAGCTGCTCCACTTGCCTGCGCTACAGTGTCTGGAATATCCTTAGGTCCTTGACAAGCGCCCGCAAGAAAAACCCCTATTGTAGGACTTTCAAGCGGACGCAGCTTCGGATGCGCTTCCAACAGAAAACCGTCTGCGCTTCTTGAAGCATGGAACAGTTCGCTGATTTTCCCAAGGTCACTGCTTGGGACAAGCCCGTTTGCCAGTACGACTAGGTCTGAATGCATTTCAAAAAGCTTGTTTGTTCCCCTATCATAAACGTCAAAGTAAAGCGAGCCATCAGCAGCACTGTGAATTTCAGATGGCAATCCAGCAACAAAGTTGATGTCTAGGTCTCTTGCACGCCTGTAAAATTCCTCATAACCTTTGCCAAACGCGCGGAGATCATTAAAGCATATGTAGATGCTCACGTTTTTGCCAAGCTTTTCACGAGCAAGAATTGCTTGCTTCAAGCTAACCATGCATCCGACACGACAGCAATACTCGTGAAACCGCTTGTCTCGAGAACCAACGCATTGGACAAAAACTATGGTTTTAGGTGGTTCGCCATTTTTTGGGCAAAGAATCTTTCCGCCAGTCGGTCCAGATGCGTCTGAAATTCTTTCAAACTCGATATTTGAGATAACATTTTGGAAGCGCCCATAACCGAACTCCGGCATTTCAGAAGCTTCAAAAACTTCTGAGCCTGTCGCTATGACTATTGCACCCACTTTGAGCTGAATTGTTTCTGGTTGTTGCTCAAAGTTTATGGCTTTTGGTTCGCATGTTTCTAGGCATTTGCCGCATACATCTTTGTTATGCTTCAACCTGAGACAGTGGTTTGGGTTTATTATGGCGATTTTTGGCACTGCATGGAATGAATAGATGGATATCGCACGTGTTTGGCTTAGGCCTTCATTAAACCTATCTGGGACTTTGACTGGGCAGACTTTTGTGCAGAGCTCGCAACCCACGCATCTGTCTTCATCCACATATCTGGGCTTCTTTAGAACTGAAACTTCGTAGTTTCCAACAAAGCCCTTCACGTTCGTGACTTCTGAGTTTGTGAACAGTTTTATGTTTGGATGCTTAGCTACGTCAACCATTTTGGGAGTTAAGATACATGCACTGCAATCAAGAGTTGGGA
>JACUTN010000166.1 GCA_014859805.1 Candidatus Bathyarchaeota archaeon | reverse complement strand
TACTGTCTGGTTGAGTGGTTGAAATGGGCGATCGTGTTCCACACCGCTGAATTTTTGCTTCGCTTATTTAACATTAGGATTTGTTTTTCACTAGAATTATATGCTTCTAACAATGAAATAAGAGGAGAGAGATGAAAATGTCAGAGATGGGCATCACAGTTAAAAAGTCAGAAAACTTCTCAGAATGGTACACCCAAACAGTCCTAAAATCCGGATTAGCCGATTACGCTCCAATCAAAGGTTGCATGATCTTCAGAGAACATTCATACGCCATATGGGAGAAAATCCAAGAAATCTTCAACAAAAGAATAAAGGAGAAAGGACACAAAAACGTTTACTTTCCAATGTTCATACCTGAAAGTTTCTTGAAGAAAGAAGCAGAACATTTTGAAGGATTTGTTCCAGAAGTTGCCTGGATCACCACGGGCGGAAACAGTAAACTGGAGGAAAGGCTTGCTGTTAGGCCTACGTCTGAAACGATAATGTACGCGATGTATGCGAAGTGGATTAGAAGCTGGAGAGACTTGCCCCTAAAACTGAATCAATGGTGCAATATTGTAAGGTGGGAAACAAGAGCAACAAAGCTCTTCTTGAGAACAAGAGAATTCCTTTGGCAAGAAGGCCACACAGCCCACGCTACAAAGGAAGAAGCAGACACTGAAGTAATGGAAATCCTAAGCATCTACAAAGATTTAGTTGAGAATTACTTGGCAATTCCAGTGCTTGTTGGAAAAAAAACTGAAAACGAAAAATTCGCTGGAGCATTATACACAACAGCCGTTGAGGCTTTAATGCCCGACGGAAAAGTATTGCAAATGGGAACTTCACACAATCTTGGGCAAAACTTCGCAAAAGTCTTCAGCATCAAATTCATCGGAGAAGACGAAAAGGAACATTACGTTTGGCAAACATCATGGGGCGTATCCACGCGGATGATAGGTGCTCTAGTTATGGTTCACGGCGACGACAAAGGACTCGTGTTGCCTCCGAAAATTACTCCAGTGCAAGCCGTGATAATTCCAATATTCTACAAGAATGTTGCCCAAAAGCTAATACTTGAAAAAGCTAGGGAAGTTCTGAACAAACTTGTCGAAAACGGGGTAGCTGCTGTTCTTGATGACAGACCTGCGTATACTCCAGGCTGGAAATTCAACGAGTGGGAACTGAAAGGTGTGCCGATAAGAATAGAGATTGGCCCAAGAGACGTAAAACAAAAGCAGTTAACCTTGGCTAGACGAGACACATTTGAAAGACTAGCGATTAAAGAAGAGGAGATAGTGGATGTTGTGAATAAACTGCTTGAGGAAATCCAAAGTAACCTCTTTAACAGAGCCAAAAAATTCTTGGAAGACAACATCACCACAGTGAAAACCTACGACGAATTCAAAGAAACTTTGAAAAAGAAAGGAGGATTCATTAGAGCTTGCTGGTGTTCCAGCCCAACGTGTGAGGAAAAGATAAAGGAAGAAACAGGAGCAACCATCAGAATAGTACCTTTCGAAAAAGAAAAGCCGTTTTCAAATTGCATATACTGCGATAAAGAAGCAAAAGACGTGGTCTACTTCGGCAGAGCATACTAAGCTATTAAACCTCGCCCATCCCTTTTTACCTATAAATAGAGGGGGTTAGGCAGTTCAATCGTATAGTTTCACACGTTTTCCAAGTTGCTTAGCAACATCTTCTAACCCTAGCTTTCTAAGAGTTGTTTTTGTTGGGATTCCCCGTCCATCCCATCCTCTCTTCTGGTAATAGTTACTCAGCATGACATCATATTTTGCTCTGTCAAGTTTTGCTCCTTTCATCGGACCTTTAGTCAGCGGTTCTTCAAACCATCTTGCCGGTGGAACATCCATCTCTCTACCCCAGTTTTTACCGAATTCGCGTACCCAGAAGCATCGAATCAAAGTGTATATTCTATCAGCAA
>JACUTN010000165.1 GCA_014859805.1 Candidatus Bathyarchaeota archaeon | reverse complement strand
AGAGGCTTTTACAGTTTTTTGTATACTATGTCTTCTTCTCTTACCCTCTGCTCAACCTTTAAGCCTATGCTCTGTCCAGCCTCAGCCCTCTGAATGTTTTCATGCTCAATCTGCATAGATCCAACAACCTGCTCGAAATCCGTTGTAGGTCCCTTAATGAGTATGGTGTCGCCAACAGCCAATGTCGCACTTAGCTCAACAACGGCAACACTGATTCTTGTGAAGAAATGGGTCACATGTCCAACCTCAACAACGTTCTCTTCACTCAACTACTTTCACTCCTAAGACACATAACAACGCATCAGCATAAAAATATTTGTTCAACTATCTTTCCCTCCAAATAAGTCCCAAATGCTTTTACAATTTTCACATGAAAAGTTTTGCCAATTAAGTCACCAGAACCGGAATTCCTTAAAACTATTGGTTTGTAGGCGAAGTTGCGTCCAATCCAAGAGCCAGAAACTTTGCCAACTTCGTCCACAAGAACTTCTCCGGTCCAGCCGACCCAACGCTGATTTCTCTCAAAAACAACTTCTTTAGCTAACTTTGCTGTTAGGCCGCTTCTACGCTTGATCTCTTGAGAAGACACAAAGTCTTCATACATGTCAGCCGCTATGGTTTTGGGCCTCGCAAAAAACTTTGAAACGTTCACTATGTCTGGTTGAACCTCCTCAACTAAATGTAAAGTCCTTTCAAAAGCCTCTTTTGTTTCGCTGGGAAAGCCGCAAATAACATCCGTGGCTATCGTGGCCTCAGGAAACTTAGCTCTGAAAACATTTACTATGTCTTTGAAATCTTTTACGGTATATGGTCGTCTCATGCGGTTCAAAATTTTGTCGTCGCCGCTTTGCACTGGTAAATGGAGAAATTTGAAGATTTTTTCGCTTTCGAAAGCTTGGATCAGGTCTTCTAGAATGTTTTTTGCTAGGTTTGGAGTCATCATACCGACGCGAATCTTGAAATCTCTTTTAATACTGCATAAAGCTTTGAGCAGATTTGCAAGACTTGTGTCAATGTCTCTTCCATAACATGCAGTGTCTTGCGAGGTTATCCAAAACTCTCGTACTCCAGAAGCCAAGTCCATTTTTACTTTACTGATAATTTCTTGAATGCTGTAACTTCTCAAATGGCCTCTAGCGAAAACTACACAGCAATATGTGCATGAGCCTAGGCAGCCGTAGTTTATGGGAATAATGCCTATGACAGGATTTAGTCGCAGTCTGGGAAGATTTAGGCTGGGTTTTGCATTCGCCGCCATTTCCAAGGCAACAACTTTTTCACCATTCAGTACACGCTTTACGGCATCAACGATTTTGTCGCCTGCCGCTGGACCAACAACTCCGTCAAAATGCACTTCTTTACATAACCTTTCAAAGTTTATTAGAGGCAAACATCCGGCAACAATCAATTTCTTTTCTGGCGGGACTCGCTTTAACATTGTAATCATGCGGTTTTCCGTTGGTCCTTTAACTGCACACGTATTGTATATTATTATGTCTGCAACGTCAACAGTCTCTACTAGTTTGTATCCAGCCTCCGCTAAGCATCCAGCCAAAACCTCTCCATCAGCCAGATTTGCCGAGCAACCGAAACTCTTAATGAAAACTTGCATTCTTTTCCATCACAATATTATTAAATGCTTCATCAACGAATAAAAAGATGCAGTTTTGTGGAAACCAGAATTTACACAAATGTGAAAGGGGATAAGCGCAAGCTTTAAATGTCGGAGACCCAGCATGTTCGTAGCATATTTATTGCATGTTACACAGAACTATAACTTCGGAAGCGAATTCTGTTGCAGTATTGGAGGAGGGAAATTTAATGAAGATGATTACTCTCTACTTGCCTGAGCCCTATATTGAAGCGTTGAATCAACTTGTGAATGAGAAGTTCTATCCGAATAGGGCTGAAGCGATTCGTGTGGCTATCCGTGATTTGATAAATGATGAGGTTTGGCGGAGGAAGACTGTTGGCTAAAATGAGTCC
>JACUTN010000164.1 GCA_014859805.1 Candidatus Bathyarchaeota archaeon | reverse complement strand
TATCTGTCTGCTTTTGGGTCCAATATTTTGCGGTTGTAAGCGTACAAGTTTTCCCAGCTCAAAACCACATCAGAAGTTTTAGGTCCAACATCAACAATCAACCTTTTTATCGCTTCAGGCGTAATCCCCCGCCTTCTCAAAGCAGCAAAAGTAGCCAACCGCGGATCATCCCAGCTCTTGTAGACACCAGTTCTTATTCCCTCAACAATCTTCGACTTACTCAACGAAGCCCCAGTGATCTTAAGCCGCCCATAATGTATAGCCTCAGGATACTCCCAGCCCAGATGCTTATACATGTAATTTTGCCGAACCTCATTCGTCAAATGCTCTTTTCCACGGATTATATGCGAAACACCCATCAAATGATCATCAATGCCACAAGCAAAATTGTAAAGAGGCCAAACATGATACTTGCTTCCAACACGCGGATGAGGATACTTCTTAGAATCTATAACCCTCAGCGCAGGCCAATCCCGAACAGCAGGGTTAGGATGATTCAAATCCGTCTTAACCCGAACCACAGCCTCACCTTCCCCATAACCGCCCTCCAACATACGCTTCCACCGTTTCAAATGCTCCTCAGAAGACAAACCTCGACATTCACAAGGTTCGCCAGCTAAACTCTTTTCACGGAATCGCTCCCGATCACACGTGCAAACATAAGCATACCCATCCTTCAACAGGCTTTCAGCATACTCGTAATAAATGGGAATTCGATCACTCTGAATATACTCCTCGTTCGGTTTGCATCCAAGCCAAGCCAAATCTTCCCTGACGCAGTCATAAAACTCCAAAACAGGCTTCTTCAACTTGGGATCCGTGTCTTCAAAACGCAAAATGAATTTACCTTTATACATACGTGCATACTCATAACACAAAACTATGGCTCGAGCTGAACCCAAATGCAAAACACAATCAGGATTAGGCGAAAAACGCGTAACAACCTCAGCATACTTATCCACATTGGGTAAAGGCGGAAGACGCTTCTCCTCCTCAACCTTCTCTTTCACAAGAGCTTCTGGCCACCTCTCCTCAACAACACCCTTTTGCTCGCTTAATGAAAGACTGTTAACTTCCTGAACAACTTCGCCAACAAGACGAGCAATTTCCTTAGCTTTAGACCTTAACTCTGGTTTTTCACCTAGAAGCTTTCCAACAACCGAGCCTGTTTGTGCTTTGCCATCATGCCTAACAGCGTTTAACAAAGCAAGTTTTCGAATAAACTCTCTAAGCTCAGCGTCTCCTTTAGGATTCAAATGGCTTAACGCTCTTTTACAGTCTAAATTTTCCTTTCAATCAAGAACTTCGCGAAGGCTTTTAATTTTTCCTTCGCATCTGAAGCTGGCAGAAGCCGTTCGACTTCTCTCCAGCTGTCTTCAACCATTTTTCTCGCAAACTCCTTAACGTATTCTATGGAGCCACATTTCTGCATTATTGCAATGGCTTCGTCCCTAAGTTTCTGGTCTGAAGTGTGCATTTTCAGGATTTCAATGAGCCTTTCTCTGTCTTTGGCGTCTGCAACCTTCAAGGTGCGGATAACTATTAGGCTCCTTTTTCCTTCAGTTATGTCTTGTCCGCGTCCACCTTTCTTTTCTGTAAACTCTGTGCTAGTTAAATCTAAAAGGTCGTCTTGCATCTGGAACGCTACACCTATGCTTTCAGCGAAACGCCCAAGCCTTTCAACAAGTTCATCGTTTGCATCCGCTAGTACAGCGGCAATTTCAGCAGACATCCTAGCCAAGGTTCCAGTCTTATAGGCACACATCTGCAAATAGTCTCTTTCATCTATTTCGTCCGCGTTTGCAATGCCTCTGTGCCACGCTATGTCCATTGCTTGACCAAGACTTAGGCTAATCATCTCTTTCACGTAGACCTCGTAAATCTTGCAAAGTTTCTCAGGGGAAACCTTTTCTCTGTTTTCTATCAGTGGCAATAAAGGTAGGTAGTACATGGCGTTTCCAGCGTTTATGGCTATGTCTAAGCCGTAAATCTTGTATGTGCACGG
>JACUTN010000163.1 GCA_014859805.1 Candidatus Bathyarchaeota archaeon | reverse complement strand
TGTTTCACCACGTTCCTTTAGCAAATATGAGAAGCTTAAACGCTACTTGAAATATAGAGCTGCCTTCACAAACGTCGTCAAGCTTTCTTTTGCCAAGATGGATGGGATAATGGGCGACAACTTGCCTATGAGTGCCTTTCGTAACGAAAAGTGGTGGAGTAACTCACCGAGTAGTGTCCATGCTAAGGCTTGGTTGGATGCTGGATGGAAAATGCAAGAGGTGAACTTGGACGAAGGATACGTTGTTTTTCAAAAAGTGAAGAGTTTGCAAACTAAAAATCATAGAAGGAAAAGGTCAAGAGAGAAGGTTAAGAAGCCCTTTACGCCTGCGCCTTACCGTGCTCCAAGAAGTAGGAAACCGTCAAAGACTAAAGTGGCGAAGATTTATGCTAGATTCAAGAACTTAGAACGAAAAAGAGCATCCATGCCTAAATATCGAGGTAGTTTTAAGCCGAAGTCAGCGTATGAGAAAAGGTTGTATAAGCCGGAAGAAAAACCGAAATAGCTGAAAACAAATTTTATGTAGCTCATTCTAATAGATAACTTCTGAAGGGCGGTCGTCGTCTAGTCTGGTTCAGGACTCAGGCCTTCCAAGCCTGCAATCCCGGGTTCAAATCCCGGCGGCCGCACTTATTTTGTTCCAGAATTCCAATAAATTTCATGCCTTCTGATTTGTCGGACAATCAAAATTTTTATGTCTGACAAGAGGAGTTTGAGCAGCGCTGTTTAGAAACTTGGGAAGTTTTTCGCAGAGTTGGCATAGATTCTTCACGATTATGTCTGGTTTTTGTTGGCTTTCGTGCAAGTTTTTCAAGGTGTAAAACTGTGAGGAGACGAAGATTGTTTTCATGTCTGTGGCTTTTGCTCCTTTTATGTCTTCTAGGGGGCTGTCTCCAACGTATACGGTTTCGTGAGCTGAAACTCTGAGTTTTTTCAGGGCTTCGTTGAAGATTTTTGGGTGAGGTTTGCGCCAGCCAACTTCGTGTGAAACTAGAATGGCGTTGAAAAACTGGTTTATGCCTAGTTTTCTAAGCCCAGCGTAAATCACTGGCACATATGTGAAGTTTGAAACTAAACCCAGTTTGTAGTTTCTTGAAAGTTTCTTCAGCATGTTCTTTGCACATGGTGTAAGCTCGAGAGAATTTAAGTAGTCTTCAAAAGAGATGTTGACGGCTGTTTTTACTTGAGGGTCGTCTGGTGTTGTTTCATAGCCTAGGTTGTTGAGGGCTTCTGAAATCCAAACGGCGTTGGTGACCTCAACTAGTTTTTCGTAACGGATAATACGGTATTTTTCATGAGCTTGAACATATGCTTTTAGAAAACTTTTGGCGTCAACCTTGAAACCCGCATTCACAACGGCCTTGTACAACTTCATCTTTGATGTAGTCCTTGAGGCTTCCAAACTGTAGCCTCTAACGTTTGTTAACGTGCCGATGAAGTCGAATATCACTGCTTTGATGGGTGACAAGGCAAGTCCTCTATACTATGTATTTGTCTGCTTTTTCAAAGTCTTTCACAATCTCCATAACCCGTTTTGGAGCATTAACGGCTCTCAATGGAATTCCTTTAAGTAAAGCCCATGGGCTTTTTTTCGCAATTAATGCAGCAATGTGGTTTTCGCCGAAGCATTCTTCGGCAATTTTGTAAACAAGTTGCCTAACTCCAATTTCGGAGACTAGACCCAAGGCATGTAAATACTCATGGAGCAACAAATTGTAGATTAAGGCGTTGACCACACGTTTTGACTTAATTGCACCTTCCACCATTTGGACGATGGTTCTGTTTAAAACGATGTTGTTTGTTCCTAGTGGATGGTAAGCTCCTAATCTGATGGGTAAATCGTCTAGAAAAAGCATCATCCCACGTCTATGTCTGTGTAAAGTGAACTCAACAGTGTCTTTAACAACTTCCCAAATCTCACCGTATTTCGCAGCGTTTTCCAATCGACTACGAAAGTCTTCAACAATCGAAAACTCATCCTTATTCATCAGCATCTTCTCTAAAAACCCATAACAATTTGCACCTTATATGAAATACGGAAAA
>JACUTN010000020.1 GCA_014859805.1 Candidatus Bathyarchaeota archaeon | reverse complement strand
GTGCGGGGGGTGGGATTTGAACCCACGGAGGCCTCCGCCAGAGGATCTTAAGTCCTCCCCCATATCCTAGGCTTACTGGCCGCCTATTTAGACCTGGCTCGGGTACCCCCGCAACAGCATTAATGTTGAAAATGTCTTGTATAGTTTAAGCTTTTTGTATACTGACGCATTAAGTTAAAATTTGACATCCACCTAGCTACTATTTGGGCGGGTAGCCCAGTACGGATAGGGCGCAAGCCTCCTAAGCTTGCGGTCGTGGGTTCAAATCCCACCCCGCCCGCCACAAACGATTCACAAAGCTCTTACAAAAAATCGTATTTAGCTTCAAATAATGTTTCCATATTGAAAACTATAGGGGAGTCTATCGTTTTTTGCTTGCGCAGAAAATCCGCAGTCGCTCAAGGAAGGTGCGGTCGCCGGGATTTGAACCCGGGTCGTCGGCTCGGGAAGCCGAGGTCCTAGCCAAGCTAGACTACGACCGCACTAACAATCCAAATATTATTCAAGAAGACTTGACTTTTAAATTTACGATTGGTCTAGAGAAAAAAGAAAAAAAGGTGCTTATTTTGATTTTGTCATGTGCACGTTTTTTATTAGAAGGTATGGTGCAAGTGAAGGCGGATGTGCTTCTCCCCACCAATGTACATGTTTTCTTTCTTTAGATATTCCTGCGATATTGTTTAGTAGGTTTAAGGCGTTGTCGCTCAAGCGTAGATCTTTTAACGATTGTTTTATCTCACCATTTTCTATGAGGAAAATGCCGTCTCTCGGTATTGTTGAGAAGTCTCCCTTAACATAGTTTTGAAAGCGAGTGTACCATGTGTTCGTCAGATACAATCCTCTTCTAGTCTCTTTGAACAACTCATCTTTACTTATGTTGCCAATGCCCATCTCAACGTTCCAAGGGCTGGGAACAACTAACCCAGCATTGCCCGTTGTTTCCGCCTTAAATATTTTAGCCGTTGAAGTGTTATGCAGATACGTTTTCAGTATTCCATGGTCAATAAAGACGTTCTCTCTGGTCCGCACTCCCTCATCGTCGAAAACGCGGTGGGAAACCGCATATGGCCCTGGATCATCTTTTATAGTCACGATTTCAGATGACACTTTTTGCCCCAGTTTATTTACAAATATTGAAAGCTGAATCATGACGTTGAAAGCTGAGACCATTGAAGCCCACATGCCTAACATGGAACCAGCAAAAAGCGGAGCAAGCACCACATCGTAAATGCCTTCGTCGCCAACTTTGGGATTTTTAGCAAGCTTTGCAATTTCGCCAGCTTCCATCCCAGCTCTAGACGGGTTAAAGCCATTCAAGGTTGAACTACACTCAACGCTGTGACCAGAAGCTTCTCTCTGCGAGAAAACTCGTATAGAGAATTCAATTGCTGATCTGCTATCGACACCTAATGGTCCTTCAGACGACGCTAAATATACATCCTCAAATTTCGTGAAAAGTATACCGCCACTGTTAATGTCCTGTCCAGCTTCTCTTTTAGCTGCTTCTATAGCTTCAAAAATATACTCTGACGGTTCTTCCAATTCTGCGACCTTTCTATCCGCCGAGCTTAGAGCATACTTGAATTTTCCTTTTGCAAATCCACCGAACATCGGATTTTCCTTTGAGACTTTTGCGATTTCAAAAAGCTGCTTCAACTGCCCATCTACATTTTGAAAGTTGCGTACCTGAGTTGCCACCACCCTTTTTTTCCAAGACAACGTAATGTCAGTTACATAGTCATTCCACGCCACAGTTGTGTCAATCTCATTGTTACTAAAACGTGATTGCCTGTATTTGCCAAACGTCGTTTTGGCGATGACTTCGTCAGCGCCGAGGGACTTAGCCTTCTTAACTATCTCTTCAGTTTGATTAAGAACGTCACTCATTTTACGTACACATCCCTAAGTCTAATAGATGGACCACCCGTGTAAACAGGGATTCCCTGCATGGGGTCTCCTTTTCCACAAGTAGCCGCGTCGAATTTCAAGTCTTTTGAAACAGCGTCAACAGCACTCCAGAATTTTAGCGTCGTCGTTTCAATCACTGGTCTTGCAACTGGATGCTTCAACTCACCATTCTCTATCAAGTAAGCTTCCCTACCGACATAACGTTGGTTGAAACGTTTGTCATCTATGTTCCATTCCATGAAAGAAACCATGTAGACACCGTTTTTCACGTCTTCAATCAATTCTTCTTCAGTCATGTCGCCCGGAAGAACGAAAGTGTTTGCCATCCGCACTATTGCTTCTCTATCATAATTCACAGCTCTTGACGACGCATTGCTTCTTGTACCCAGTTTTGCTGCAGTTTCTCTGTTGTGCAAAAACTCGTTGATAATTCCGTTTTTGTAGAGATGTCTTCTTCTCGCCTTTATTCCTTCATCGTCATATTTGTAATAACCATAGCTGTGCTCTACTGTTGGGTCATCAACTATTGTGACAACATCGCTTCCAATCCTCGTTCCCATCCAGAATGAACCGCCTTTGTATATGAAAGACCTTCCAGCTTGACTCATCTCTCTACCTAAAATTCTGTCAGCTTCCATTGGATGGCCGCAAGATTCATGGGCAGCTATGCCTGTAACCTCTGAACCGCACACTAAATCCATTGGGCCTGGTTTTACCGCCTTCGCCTTTGTTATCACTTCTTTCAGCACATTTGCGTCGTGAATTAGTTTTTCAGTTATTTGCCATCCGTCAAACGCTTCCCAGCCTCCACTGTAACCGAACTGTTCGAATGCTTGTTCACTTTTTCCTTGTTCAACAACCGTGATGAAACCAAAAGCAGCAATTTTCGGAACAAAAGAAGATATGCGTGAGCCTTCAGTGTTAGCAAAATATTTCTCTGTCAAGTGTATATCGCATTCAAACACCCTTGCTGGAACATTCACTGTATGAGAAGTTAGCGCTTTGTCTACATCCAAGAATTGTTTGATTTTTGTTTCAGAATCTACGTCTTCTATCTTTTTCTTTTGCTCTACTTTCCATGTGGTTTCCACAGCCTTTTCTTCAGCAAATAATATCTTGTCCTTACGCCTTGCAGCTTTAGCAAACCTGTATGCAAGGTCTACTACAGCTTTGGCTTCATCTTTTGTCCATTTGTTTGTTGAAGCAAAGCCGATGCCGCCCTCTGCCAATATTCGAACGCAGAAGCCACTGTTAACAGATGAAAGAAAGGCTTCCAAAATTCCGTTCTTTAACATTAACTGCTCAAGTTTCTGGTTCTGTGCTCTAACTTCTGCATATTCAATGTCCTTGCCTCTAGCGTATTCTAAAGCATAATCCACTATGTCTTTTTCCAATTTTTAGCCTCCAAATTCAGTCTAGTGAATAGGCAACTATCAGATAAAACCTTTTAGCATAAAGGTTCAAAAAATCAATTTCACAACAAAAGATTAATTCCAGTAAAGTGTGCATTCACCTCCAAACAACAAGGAGAGCACAACATATGAGAATTGCCCAACCAAACACATATTTTTGGCAAGGAAACGAAGCATGCGTTGAAGGAGCCATAGCCTCAGGTTGTCGATTTTTCGCTGGATACCCAATAACACCTGCAAGCGAGATATCTGAACACATGGCTAAACGGTTGCCTCGAATCAGTGGAATAGCTATTCAAATGGAGGACGAACTGGCTTCTATAGGCGCGATTATAGGCGCAAGCTGGGCTGGAGCCAAAGCTATGACAGCCACTTCCGGACCAGGATTCAGCCTAATGCAAGAATTTATAGGATATGCATTCATGACAGAAACTCCATGCGTAATAGTTAATGTGCAAAGGACTGGACCAAGCACTGGACAAGCCACCAAATGTGGACAAGGCGACGTTATGCAGTCCCGCTGGGGAACCCACGGAGACTACTCAGCCATAGTCTTGTCGCCAAATTCCGTTCAGGAAATGTTCACACTGACAGTTAGAGCGTTCAACCTAGCTGAAAAATATCGCACTCCAGTCATACTTCTCTCAGACGAAACAATCACACATATGAGGGAACAAATTACAGTGCCACCATTAGATACCGTGAAAATAATCAACCGCAAAAAACCAAGAGCTGGCGAAACCGCTTTTTTTGGCTTGGAAGTGATCCCACCCATGCCTGCTGTGGACGAAGGATTCAACGTTGCCGTGACGGGTTCAACACACGACGAATACGGCATAAGATTCACAGCAGACCCAGTCGTGCACAAAAAACTCGTAGAGAGGCTTAACAACAAAATAAGGAATCACACGGAAGAGATTTCAGATTTTGAACACTACAATATTGAAAACTGCCAAATAGGCATAATTTCATACGGCTGCACATCCCGCGCAGTTCACGAAGCAGTTGAAAAAGCAGAAGCGAAAGGGGTTAAAACAGGTTACATTAGATTGAAGACCATCTGGCCATTTCCAGAAAAAACAGTTAGAAAACTGGCTGAAAAAGCTGACAAAATAATTGTTCCAGAGCTGAATTTGGGACAAATTTGTTACGAAGTAGAAAGAGCATCAAAAGGATTAGCGAAAATCATTCCTCTAAACAAAATTGGCGGTGGAGAATTGATTACCCCAGAAGAATTGCTAGCCAAAATTCTAAAAGAGGCAGAGAAAAATGACTGAAACCTTCTCTATTCGAAAATATCTGAGAGACTTGAAGTTGCCATTCTGCCCAGGCTGCGGAATATTTACGATAATGAACACTTTTTTGAGGGCTGTCCACGAATTAGGCTATGAAGACTTAAGCGAATTCGTTTTTTGCAGCGGAATAGGCTGCTCATCATGGATCTGTTCACCCTACTTCAAGGCGGATTCAATACACACACCTCATGGCAGAAGCATACCAGTCGCAACGGGCATGAAGCTTTTCCATCCAGACCGCGATGTTGTCATTTTCGGCGGGGATGGAGACATCGTTGGAATAGGTTTAAGCCACTTCATACATGCAGCAAGAAGAAACTTAGACGCCCTTGTCATAATGGTCAATAACATGGTTTACGGAATGACTGGAGGACAAGTTGCACCCACAACTCCATTCAAAACAAAAACAACAACAACCCCCTACGGAAGCTTTGAACAACCGTTGGATGCTACAAGATTGGCTGCTGCAGCAGGGGCATGTTATTCTACGCGTTGGACAACAGCCCACCCGAAAGAACTTAAAGAATCAATCAAAAAAGCCATACAAATGAAAGGCTTCAGATTCATCGAAGTTGTAAGCCAATGCCCAACTGCCTATGCAAGAAGAGCCGGATTCAAAAATGCCGGAGAAATGCTGAAATGGTTCAAAGAAAACGCTACTCCAATTCAGCAAGCTGAAAAAATGAATGAAAAGGAAATTGAAGGAAAAATAGTCATCGGGGAATTTGCGGAGAGAAGGCGCCCAACAATTGTTGAAAACATTTATGCAGTAATAAGGGAGGCACAGATGAATGACAGATAAAATTGAGATAAGGATAAGCGGACTAGGCGGGCAAGGTGTAGTTTTAGCTGGACAGGTCTTGGGTAAAGCCGCTGTTTGCTCTGGAAAAAATGCTGTGCAAACACAAAGTTATGGAGCCGAAGCAAGAGGAAGCGCAGCCAAAAGTGAAGTAATAATCTCTGACGACAAAATTGGTTTTCCAATGGTTAGAAAATGCGACATACTAATTGCAATGAGCCAAGAAGCAGTTGAGAAAAACGTGAAAGATCTAAAGGAAGGAGGCTTATTTCTGATTGACACCACCACCGTAAAAAACGTGCCGAAAACTAAAGCAAGAATCTTCAAAATTCCAGCCACCGAAACATCAACGAAAGTACTCGGAGAAAAACTTTACGCAAACATGATAATGCTTGGTGCCTTAGTCAAAATAACTGGGATGGTAAATGAAGAGTCCATGGAAAAAGTGATAAGCAATACTTTCCCAGAAAAGTTTGTCAGTATAAACATAGAAGCGTATAAAAAAGGAAAAGAGCTAGCTCGCATCTTATTTCCATAATCTCTAAAAGCACATACGTGCACCATTTATCTGAATAGCTGTCACTAATGTTTAGTTGAGGAGAAAGAGTATTGCCAAGAAAGTTTACTTACGCTGGTGCTGGTGTTGACAGAGAGTTAAGGGCTGAATCTAAAAAGTCGTTGAAGATTTTGGAGGAAACCTATAACTTTAGCCGTTATGGTGAGGTTGTTCAACTTCCGTATGGAAACATTTTCCCTTTTGGAGAAAACTGTTACTTGGACCTAGTTATTGAAGGCGTTGGTACAAAGGTTCTTGTTGCCCAATTAGCCGAGAAATATGACACCATCGGAATCGACGGAGTTGCTATGGCTGTTAATGACGTTATACGTTCTGGAGCAAGACCATTAGCAGTTGCAGACAACATTCATGCACAGGTTTCAGATCCAAAATTAGTTAGGGAGTGGATGAAAGGCATAGCTAAAGGAGCAACAGAAGCTGAATGCATTGTGCCGAGTGGTGAAATTGGTGACGTGACTGAGTTAATAATAGGTTTAACAGGAGAAAAAGGCTTTGACATGGTTGTTTCCGCCATAGGGGAAGTTTCAAAGGAGAACATAATTTCTGGAAGAAACATAAAACCAGAAGATGTGATTATAGGTTTAAGAAGCTCTGGAATTCACAGTAACGGCGTGTCGCTGGCGAGAAAAATTTTGTTTAAGCAGTGGGGCGGAAAGTATGATGCTCATGATGTTCCAGAAGGATTAGACAGAGAAATAATCTATGAAGTTCTGGAACCAACCAAAATATACGTCAAGCCAGTGCTTAGAGTTGCAAGAGAGGTCAAAGTGAAAGCGGCAGTACACATAACTGGAGACGGATACTTAAAATTCGACCGCTTAACGCAGTTTTCGAAAGGGATAGGATTCGAATTCAACGGTTTTAAACCGCAGCCGATTTTTGAGTTAATTCAGAAAACGGCTTCTGAACTAGGCGGCACCATAACGGATGAGGAGATGTTTAAAACCTTTAACAGGGGATGGGGATTCGCGTTAATAGTGGATAAAGCGGACAGAGACAAAGCCGTGGATGTTCTGGAGAAAACTGGAACGCAAGCAGAAGAAATAGGATACGTAACCGACACTGAAGGAATTAAAATTCTCTACAAAGACAAAAGAATAGTTCTAAAATAATTGTTTGCCTCATTGCTGATAAAAGCGTTTAAATCCCCTGAAATTCAAACTTACGCTATGAGATATCAATTAAAAATTGAAGTCAGCTTAAAGCCGGGACACAGCGACCCAGAAGGCGAAACCACAGCACGCTTACTGAAGGAACTCGGCTACAAAGTTGAAACTGTGAATGTTAGCAAAGTTTACAGTATAGTTCTTGAAGCTCAATCTCGAAAAGAAGCTGAAATGAAAGCAGAAGAAATGTGTAAGAAGCTTTTGGCAAATCCAACCAAGGATAATTATTCATTTGTGATTGAGGAAGAAAAATGACTGGGAGCCTCTACACACGCAGAAACACACCGTTCTCGCTTTTTGAGGTAAACATACTTGAGACTGGTGAACAGCAGCTTTTAGAAATAAGCCAGGAAATGGGCGTAGGCTTGAACTTGCAAGAGATGAAGTCTGTTCAAGAGTATTTTAGAAAGCGAAAACGTAATCCAACCGATGTTGAACTTCAAACTATTGGGCAAACGTGGTCTGAACACTGTTTTCACAAAACTTTCAAAGGCAAAATAAAATTTAATGGAAAGGAGATTGATAGCCTCTTCAAGACTTACATTGCAAAGGCTACTGAGGAGATTAATCCAAGCTGGTGTTTTTCCGTTTTTGAAGACAACGCAGGCATAATTCGCTTTGACAAGGACTATGGAATAGCAGTGAAAGTGGAAACGCATAATCATCCGTCAGCGATAGAGCCTTTCGGTGGTGCAGCCACAGGCGTGGGCGGTGTAATCCGTGACGTTTTAGGGGTTTGGGCAGACCCCATTGCATGCACGGATATTTTAGGCTTCGGTCCTTTGGATTACGATTATGAAAAGCTTCCGTCAGGCGTGAAGCATCCGAAATATGTTTACATGGGTGTGGTGGCGGGTATTGGAAGCTACGGAAATAACATGGGAATCCCAACGGTGAACGGAGCCATATACTTTGATGAAAGCTATGTTGGAAACGTCGTTGTCTACTGCGGATGCATAGGACTGCTTCCATTGAAAAAATTTAAGAGAAAAGCCAAACCATCCGACATAATAGTTTTAGCCGGAGGCAAAACAGGCAGAGACGGCATCCACGGCGTAACATTCGCATCAGCAGAGTTAACAGAAAAGTCGGAGGAGATTTCCAGACCAGCTGTGCAGATTGCGAACCCAATTGAAGAGGAAAAACTGAAGAGGGCGATAATTGAGATTCGGGATTCGGAGCTTGCTTCATCAATAACGGACCTAGGCGGAGGCGGCTTATCCTCGGCTTTGGGTGAAACAGCAAAGAGGTTTGGTTGTGGTGCTGTCGTTGAGCTTGAAAAGATTCCTCTGAAGCATCGGGGTTTGGCTCCTTGGGAAATTTACGTTTCCGAATCTCAAGAAAGAATGCTCTTGACTGTGTCTCCTGAAAATCTTGAGCTTGTCTTTGAAATTTTCAAGAAAGAAGACGTTGAAGCCACAGTTATTGGAAAATACACTGACGACACGGTTTTACGACTTCATTATAAAGACGAAAAAGTTGCAGAACTGGACATTCCGTTCCTTTTTGAACCGCCAAAGACTGTGAGAACCGCAGAGTACAAGCCAATGAACTTTGCAGAACCCGAATTTCTAGAGCCAGAAAATCTAACTAAAACACTCATGCAGCTTCTGTCTTCACCTAATATTGCGAGTAAGGAAAGTGTGATACGCACATATGACCATGAGGTGAAAGGAAACACTGTGCTTAAGCCATTACATGGCGAATATGGCGGTCCAAACGATGCGGCTATAATAAAGCCTTTGGACGGTTCTTGGAAGGGTATAGCAGTCTCTTGTGGAATGAATCCGAATTACGGGAAGATTGATGTTTATTGGATGGCTGCTTCAGCAATCGATGAGGCGATAAGGAATAACGTGGCTGTGGGCGGTAGAAGAATTGCCCTACTCGACAACTTCACGTGGGGGAATCCAGAAAAACCCGAAAGACTAGGCAGTCTGGTGAGGGCTTGTGAAGCTTGCTACGATTTCGCAACCGCTTTCAAAACGCCTTTCATCTCTGGCAAAGACAGCCTATACAACGAGTCTCCACTTGGTCCTGTTACACCCACGCTTTTAATCACAGCTTTAGGCATAGTCCCAGACATCCGCTCAGCAGTTTCAATGGATGTTAAGGCTCCAAACAACCTAATCTACATGGTTGGACAAACATTCAAAGAATTGGGCGGTTCAGAATATTACAAGCTTAAAGGTTTTCTCGGAAAAACCGTGCCTAAAGTGCAACCTAACCAAGCCAGAAAAACTTTCAAAGCCATTACTGAAGCGATTGATTTAGGGTTGGTTAAGGCTTGCCACGATTTGTCTGAGGGCGGTTTAGCCGTGGCTGCTGCGGAGATGACTTTCGCTGGCGGATGGGGAATGGAATTTGATTTGCGAAAGGTTCCACGGGAAAACGTAGATCGCAACGACTTTGTTCTTTTCTCCGAGTCTAACAGCCGCTTTTTGGTGGAAGTTTCGGAAAAAGCCAGACAGGATTTTGAGGCTTTGATGAACGGAAAAGTTTGTGCGGAGATAGGCAGGGTAACGAAAACTCTGCGCTTATGTGTTCATGGATTAAATGGTGAAGTTGTTGTGGATGCGTCTGTTGGTGATTTGTTGGCGAGCTGGAAGCGACCGTTAAGCAGAGGGATTTAAGCCGTGAAACGTGAAGACATAAAGGTTTGCGTTTTACGTGTGGGTGGAACAAACTGCGATGCGGAAACAAAACGCTCGTTGGAAGAGTTGAGTGTTCAGGCTGAAATTGTGCACGTAAACGAACTGGCTAAACGTCGAAGCCTCATGGAATACAATGCTCTAGTCTTTCCGGGAGGCTTCTCTTATGGAGATTACGTGCGTGCTGGAGCCATATGGGCGAAATGGATACTTGCTAAATTGGGCAAAGAACTGAAGGCTTTTGTTGAGGAGAACCGTCCAATACTTGGTATTTGCAACGGCTTCCAAGTGCTTGTTGAGGCTGGTTTGCTTCCCGGATTCGAAGAGATAAGCTCCTATCCGGAGGCAGCTCTAGCCACTAATTTTCCGCCAGGCTATAATTGCCGATGGGTTTACATCAAACATGAAAATAATGGAAAATGTATATTTACACGGAAAATTCCTAAAGAAAAGGTTTTGCGAATGCCAGTTGCCCATTCAGAGGGCAGATTCATGTTCGCTAAAGAAAAAGAGAAGCAGTGTTTAGAAAGGCTTTATGAGAACGACCAGTTGGTTTTCAGATACTGCGACAAAAACGGTGAATACGGTGATGGCAGGTTTCCAGCAAATCCGAACGGTTCTTTCCATGATATAGTAGGCATATGCAATCTAGAAGGAACAATATTCGGTTTGATGCCACATCCTGAAAGATCTTTCTATTGGTGGCAGCAACCCGACTGGACTAGACAAGAGCGGATGCCACAATACGGTGATGGAAAACTAATCTTCGAAAGCTTAATTAACTATTTAGAAAAGAAGAGTTAGGTCAAGAATTTTCCCATTGTTATTTCGTCGATGTATTTTCCTTCAATTTTGTACTGTTTTTTGCTAATGCCTTCAATCTGAAATCCGAATTTGCGATACAAGTTTATTGCTGCTTTATTCGTTGAAAAAACGGTTAAGGAAACCCTTTCTAATCCTTTCTGTCGCTCACCCCATTTTATCATGAAGTTTATCATTACTGTTCCAATACCGACTCTTCTAAATCCTTTTAGGATTAAAATGCCTAAGAAACCAACATGTTTATTCTTCTCAAACTTTCCTGGAACCAAGTGAGCCATACCAACGGTTTTTTCATCGACTTGTGTGACTATGATTAAACCTTTCCGCTTCTTTATTTCTCTGATAGCTTCATCCCAGTCTTCTCTTGAACGTTCTGGAACAACACAATATTTCTCTGACGCAACACTGTTGACAACGTTCTTTATCGCCTCTGCATCATCCTCATTCGCCTCCCTCACGGTGATTGTTTGCCCGTTCTTCAGCAAATATTGCTTCATTGAAAGAAAATCCTCACGCCAACTTGTTTTTCGTCAAATCTGTAAGTCTTGGCAGCCCAGCCCTCGCACCCATCTTCATTATGCCTCTCGAAGCAACAAAATTGCCGAGTCTCCCGCATGGATAAAGGCTTTTACCAGAAATTAAGCCGTAGAGAAAACCAGCACAGAAAGCGTCCCCAGCACCTGTCGTGTCCACAACCTTCACTTTAAACGCTTCTACCATGCTGCTTTCTTTCCCATCTGTTACGTAGCAGCCTTTGCTGCCCAGTTTTACAGCAACTATTTTCACACCTTTTTCAAGCAAAACTTCCGCATTTCTTTTATAATCAGCTTTTTTCGTCAAAATCTGCAGTTCTTTCGCATTCGGCATCATAACAAATGTTCTGCTTATTATCGGCTCTAATGCTCTTAATCCTTTCCTTGCGTACAATTCGCCTATGTCCAAGCTTATCTTAACCGTTTTTGGGAGGGTTTCCACAAGCCTTCTCTGAGTTTTGAATGATTTCTCTCCAACAAAAGACGTTAAATGTAAAAACCGTGTTGGGAACACGTATTCCTTGTTTATCTCATCAAATTCTATTGTGTCGTTTACTCCCGAGTCAACATATAATGCTCGTTCACCTCTTCCATCTACAAAGCCCATCGTTGTCCCGCTTCTTCCATGCTTTACCGTGATTATGCCGTTTGTGTCAACACTTTCTCCGCGAAAATCCTCAAACAACATCTTACCCTCTCTGTCATTAGCGACTTTTCCGATAAAGCCTACTTTGCAGCCAAGCCTTGCCAAGCCTACCATGGTGTTGGCTGCTGAGCCGCCGCAAGCCTCTTCAAAACTCGTAACGAAGCTTTCTTCTTCTGCTGACGCAATTTTGTTTACTTTGAAGAGTTTGTCTACATTGAGGGCGCCGAATCCGACAACGTCGAAGCGAGTCATAGGAACAGCTCGCGCAAATAAATCTTATATTCACCTAGTTTTCCAGCATAATTTCCAGCTGAAATCTTTACTACGCCGTCAACGCTCAAGGCTGCTTCTATGCCAGCTCTCATCGCTTCCTTCACCGCTTGCATGGAAACTCCGTTGATTACTATTTCAGGAATAAAATTCACGTTTTCAAGTATTTTGGATGCGGCACCTAGTTTCTGTTTTAGAGATGGACAGTA
>JACUTN010000019.1 GCA_014859805.1 Candidatus Bathyarchaeota archaeon | reverse complement strand
AAATCATAGGAATGCATTGCCTTCTGTTCAACTGTTTCAACAAAGTTTTTGCGCCTAACATACAACAAGCACATGCAGTCATTACGCGTATTTCAACCAATTCTTTAAGCGTAGTTTCTGCCGAGTGCGGAAGTTACTCCAACCTTCTAACGTAGACATCGGAGGTGACCCTCGACACCTTGCCGTATTGTCATATCATCCTTTAACGTCAGCGTCATCAAAAGGCAGGCGAACTTCTCCCAAAGTCATACATTGGAAAGCATTTTTAGATCGTTTAGAACTGATGGTTCTGAACCCAAAAAGTGGTGGGCCCGAAGGGATTTGAACCCTTGACCAACAGGTCTCTCATATATGCTATTATGAGCCTGTCGCTCCAACCAGGCTGAGCTACGGGCCCGTTCTGTGGCTGTTCATTTATTATGCTTATTTCAAATCAATTTAAACGTTTTCTGCATTTTAAGCTATTCATAAAAGATTTTAAAAGCAATTCCCTCTAAGATTAGTGTTCGAGGGGACTTGCTGTATGGAGTTGAAGGTCTTCACTTTACCTACTTGTTCGGTTTGTTCTATGGCTAAGATGATTGCCTTTGAGGTTGCACAAAAATGTGGTGTCACTTGTAGGGTTGTTGATTTGGCGACGAAGGAAGGACTAAGTGAAGGGTCAACCTATCATGTGATGAGCGTTCCTAGCATCGCTATAGACGATGATGTCTTCGTTAGAGGGCATCTTATCTCAAAGGAACGGCTTGAGGAAGAAGTTAAGAAAAGACTGGACAAATGGAGGGCACGGGCTTCGGAATAGAAACAGAGCACGCTAATCGAACAAGAACACCGTTACTTCTTGATTCCTTTCAACAACGTCAACATTAATTGGCAAAACGATGTAACCGTCCGCTTCTGTCATGCTCGTTATTGCTCCCGATTGCTTAAAAACAGGATAAGCTAGATTCCGCTTTATTTTCACTGTAAGGAACTGTTTTCTGCCCGTGGAGGACACAACCCTTTTTGCCAGTCGTGCTTTCATGGTTTTCTCTATTTTCGGTGGTAATGTTGCCATTTGCCGAATAGCTGGAACGAGTAACAGATATGCGTTGAGTAGGCAAGATGTGGGGTATCCAGGCATTCCGCAGATAGGTTTTCCAGCCACTAGAGCAAAGAGAGTTGGTTTACCAGGCTTCACCTGAATGCCGTGAAACACAACAGTTCCGAATTCTTGAATCACACTCATTAAGAGGTCACGTTCACCGACAGAACTTCCGCCTGAGAAGACAATCATATCGTGTTTAAGCAATGTTTTTGTGGCGTTTCTAAGCTCATCAGTTGTGTCTGGAACAGCTTTGCACTTTATTGGAACGGCTCCATTCTTGTTTATAATAGAGGATAACGTGTACGAGTTTACATCGTAAATCTGTCCCTCTTTGAGAGAAGATCCAACTTCTTTAATCTCAGTTCCTGTTGGGACTACTGCGATCCTTGGTTTCTCGTACACCTCCACTTTTTCCGTTCCGAGCGCGGCTAATGCACCAATCCTAGCGGGAAAAAGCTGTTCTCCTACTTTAATAACAACTTTTCCCTCTTCAATGTCTTCTCCTTTCGGCGAGATGTTTGCTCTCGGATATACTGGTTTCAAAATTTTAACGTCATTGCCATTTCTCTCAGTGAATTCAACCATGACAACAGCGTCCGCACCTTCTGGAATGGGACTGCCAGTTGCAACTTGAACACATTCACCTTTACCTAACACTATGTTTGAGGATGCTCCAGCATGCAGAATTTCTGTGAGTTTCAATGTTTTTGGCTTAAACGAAGAAGCTCCGAAAGTTTCCTTTGCTTTGACCGCGTATCCATCCATTGCAGCCCTATCAAAAGGTGGCACAGACATGTTTGCCACGATTTCTTTTGCGAGAACTCTGTCGAGAGCATTTTCGATGGAAACAGACTCTGTTCGATCAATCGGTTTTATGGATTTGCGAATTCGTTCCAAGGCTTCTTCGTAAGATATCAGCTCTTTGAACGGAGTCATCCTAGTCATCGGTTAGCCTCCTTAATGATGTGTCCCAGTCCTGGCAATATGAGCTTGTTGAGGGCCAGTCCAACTGCGTTTTTGGATCCTGGAAGACAGAACACAAGTTTCCCACTAATCGTTCCTGCAGTTGCGCGGCTAATCATGGCTGCTTCGCCGATTTCTTGGTAGCTTAAATTTCTGAAAAGCTCTCCGAAGCCTTCAATTTTTTTGTCTAATAATTCTGATATTGATTCGACTGTTAGGTCTCTTTTGCTTATGCCAGTGCCACCGATTGTTACAATAACGTTAATTTCAGGATTTTGGAGCATTTCTTTCACAGTAGTCTGAATCAGAGACTTGTCGTTCCTTACTATTTTGTAAGCGAGAACTTGATGGCCCTTTTTGCTGACTAATTCTTTTGCAATTTTGCCTGATTCATCAGTTTTCTTGTTTCGTGTGTCGCTTATTGTTAGAACCGCAAAACCTGCTCTAACATAGCGATGTAAATCATGTTCACTCATCAGATCAACTTCTTTATCTTTTTCAAAACCCTTATTTCGCCTATCTTTGTGTGAGGATACTGTCCTTTTTCGTCTTTTTCCAAGGATTTCACCATGTCCCATATGGTCAACAAGGCGGTGCTTACACCTACTAGCGCTTCCATTTCAACTCCTGTCTTGCATTCGCCTACGACGGTGCATTTTGCAGTAACATATTCTTCATGAACGTTGAAGCTTATGTCTACCTTAGATAAGGGAATCAAGTGACACAAAGGAATGAGTTCTGGAGTCTTCTTGGCAGCGAGTATTCCAGCGATGTTTGCTGCTGAGAAAACGTCTCCTTTTTCAATAGATCCGCGGCGTATTTTTTCGATGGTTTCGGGTTGCAACCAGATTTTACCTTCTGCTTCTGCAATTCTCTTAACTACAGGTTTATCGGATACATCCACCATTTTCAAAGGTTGACGTGAAACTCTCTGTTTCTTCACCATCTTTTCACCTTCAATCCACTTGATTTTCTCAAGTGCAAACCTCTTTTTCCCATCTTTTCACCATCTTTTTCATTCCTTCCAAAACATGCCTGCATGCTTTGAATGCTTCATCACGATGAGGAGCGCCTACAACAATTAGCAGAATGTTCTCCGACACTTTAAAAGAGCCAATTCTTTGTATGATTGCTATTTGGTTTACCTTGAATTTTTGAAGAGTTTCAGCGCGAATCTTTTGCATTTGACTAAGAGCCGCCTCTTCACTGGGTTGAATTTCAAACCTTTCGACATCTTTGCCGTTAGATTTTCCGCGAACAATTCCGATGAAAGAAACGATGGCGCCAATCTCTTCGGTCTTGATTTTTTGAACAATTTCATCTATGGAAAAATCATTATGTGTTATCTTTAACATGTTATTCACCACTACCTGAAGAGAGTTGATCATACCTTCCATTTCGTCCTTTCCAGTACGGTTCCCTGAGCATGGCTGCTTTTCTAAAAGCTTCTTTCAATTCGTTTGAATTTGCGTCTTGTCTAACAAGTGAAAGAATGTCTACAAGATTATCGTTTCTGAGAAGGCATGGCTTCAATTTTCCGTCCGAGGTAACCCTTAAGCGGGTGCAGTTTTGACAGAATATGGAGTTGTGCATGGGTTGAACAACCTCTACGCTTACTGGGTCGCCGTTTTTTTCTAGAGTGTATCTTCTTCGTTTATGTAGGGGGTTCTCTTGAATAGAGATAGCTTTCTTTTTCAACCAGTTTTCTATCGAGACTGGATCGTAATGGAACTTTTTCCAGTGAACGTAATTTTCTGGTTGAATTGGTTCAAATTCGATCAGCTGAAGTACAGCGCCAACTTCTTGGGCGAAATCTATAGCTTTCGGAACCTCGTCAACGTTAATTCCTTTCAGCATCACCATGTTGATCTTAACTGGATGAAGATGGCTTTGCACGGCTGCTTTTATGCCGTTTTTTGCCTGTTGAACCTGATCCTTTTTTGTGATTTTCTTGAAGCGTCTGGAAATGAGTGAAGGTAGGCTTACATTCACACGTTTAAGCCCTGCATTAAAAAGTGATTGGGCATATTCTTCTAATAGCACGCCGTTGGTTGTTAAAGAAACCTCGTCAGCGTATTCAGCGATTTCTGAAACAATCTCTGGAAGATCATCTCTGAGAAGAGGTTCGCCGCCTGTTAGCTTCACCTTCTTCATGCCGAGTTCGCAAGCGATCTTTGCAATCTTTACTATTTCTTCTTTAGTCATTTCGTTGTTTGAGGCAGCTTCGCCTTCTCTGTGGCAGTAAAAGCATTGGAGGTTGCATTTTTGGGTTACAGAAATTCTTAGGCTGTTGAGTTTTCTGCCAAACCTGTCACGCAACGGCAAAGCTTCATGTTTTTTGTTTTCGATAGCCATGCTATTCGCTCCAGTGTTATGCACAGATGTTCATATCGGTGTTGTCTAATAGTTAAGCATTACGCTACGATGGAAGTTTAATTGGGTTTTTTGTTTCCGCAATTTTTATAAGTTTTGACAAACCGATATGCACACATATGCATAATGCTTGAGGAGCTGATAAGATGAAACCAAAACTCGGGACGTGGGGATCAATCATAATCATGGCTGCAATCGCATCAACAGCCTCAGTTGCAGGCACAATGTATTATCTACAAGCCTTCAGCAGACAGAAACTAGTAGTAGCAACCACCACAAGTCTCTACGACACTGGTTTACTAGACGAAATTGAAGAACAATTTGAACAAAAATACCCAATTGACCTATGTTTAATCTCTGTAGGCACAGGCATAGCCATCCAATTTGCACAGCGTGGAGACGCAGACATGCTACTCGTACACTCACCCTCTCAAGAAATAAAGTTTCTCCAAGACAATTATGGCGTCAACAGGAAAATCATAGCGTACAACTTCTTCCAAATCGTTGGTCCCAATAATGATCCAGCTCAAATCGAAGGCTTATCTATAACAGAGGCTTTGTCCAAAATTGT
This sequence comes from Candidatus Bathyarchaeota archaeon, assembly GCA_014859805.1. Taxonomy (GTDB): domain Archaea; phylum Thermoproteota; class Bathyarchaeia; order Bathyarchaeales; family Bathycorpusculaceae; genus SOJA01. Next base: position 7,457 of record JACUTN010000019.1, on the reverse strand, counting down.
TTCTGAAGGAAGAAACACGCGAGCAACATGGATTTCCAGAGGAGACAATTCTGGAACGCACACCAAAGAAAAGACATTGTGGAATGCTACAGGTTTTGATTGTGCCCTTTTGAGAGATGAAACAAATTGGTTCAAAGAAACGGGCTCTGGAATGGGAAAAACTCTAATCGCAACCAACGAGTTAAAAGCCTACACGCTAACGGATATTGGAACTTTTCTTGCATACAGCCAAGCCACGTCAAACCTAGTGCCCAATTTGAAAGCTTTAGTTAGTCAAGAGGCTGAATTAATCAATGTTTACAGCGCAATCGCCGTAAATCAGACGACAAACCCAAATGCAAACTTTGAAGCGGCAATAACGTTCACAAAATTTCTGATATCAGAGGAAGGCCAACAGATCATTGAGAATTACGGAATATCAACATATGGACAACCCCTATTCTATCCAGCAGTAGAGCTTTTAAAAATCAATACAGAGCCTATGGCGCAAATGATCAAGGACTACGCCTACTTTGACGGGTCGGAATGTCCGCCTCAATACAGATGTGGCTATCCAGAGCTTTACGGTTAAAGAATGGTTAAATGGAGAAAGCGGATTACATGAGGCTGAGAAAGTTCAAGCCAATTCCCCTAATAATCTCCTTTCTTGTAATTGCAGCGATCATCCTTCTCATTGTTTCAGTTGAAGAATTCTATGAGGGTATCAAAGGAGCAATTGTGTTGATTGTTTCAGCGGATCCCGAAATCATGGAAATAACACTGCGGTCAATTTACATATCCGGAACGGCAGCGGCACTGGCAATCATCTGGAGCATCCCAACTGGATTGATTATCGGTTTAGGAGATTTTGTTGGAAAAGGTTTTGTTAAAGGCATATTTAACGCGTTGCTTGGAATACCAACCGTTGCTCTGGGCTTAATACTGTATCTTCTGCTGTCAAGCTCTGGACCTCTTGGATTTCTAGACCTCTTCATTAATCCTTTAGGCGTCGCTGTAGGACAAGCAATTCTAATAACACCTATGATGATAAGTTTTACGACAAGCGCCGTCGAAGCTATTGAACCTGACATTAAGGATCTGGCAAAAACTTTGGGCGCTTCAGAAGTTGAAGCCGCCTTTGCCGTTCTGAAGGAATCAACGCCAGGTGTTGCATTAGCTGTTATGGGAAGCTTCAACAGGGCAATTGCCGAGTTGGGAGTTGCTTTTATGATTGGTCAAAATGTTCGTGGCAGTACCAGAGTTTTGACCACTGCAATCGCTATGGAAACTGGACGCGGAGAAATCGCGTTGAGCATAGCACTAGCCTCAATACTATTAGTCATAGTATTGTCGATAAGTCTTCTCACCAACTTATTGCAAAGGCGATTACAATGAACGTGATGGCAGAGTTAGACAACGTTACGAAGATGTATGGAAAGATAACTGCTCTCAATGGTATATCTTTGAAAATTCCTCGGGGAGAAATATTTACTTTGATAGGGCCAAATGGGTCGGGAAAAACTACACTGTTGAAAATTTTGGCTTGCATCGAAAAGCCCACAAAAGGAAAAGTGTACTTCGACGGTCAGTTGGTTGAAGAGAGAAGTATGCCTGAGTTTAGGTTAAAAAGCACAATGGTTTTTCAAAAAACTGTACTGTTCAATGCCTCAATTTACGAAAATGTTGCGTACGGACTAAAGCTTAGAGGTTTCTCAAAAGAGGAGATAAACGAGCGAGTAAGAACTGTTCTAAAGCTGGTAAAGCTTGAAGGCTATGAAAAACGTTCTGCGAAGAAATTGTCTGGGGGAGAACAGCAAAGAGTTTCGCTTGCAAGAGCTCTAGCACTACGAACAGAACTTCTGTTACTAGATGAACCGATGGCCAACTTGGATCAAAGAAGCGCGTCAATAATTGAAGCAGCAATATCCCAAATAAGACAAGAAACAAACACAACCATAATTTTAGCAACGCACGACATGTTTCAAGTGGAAACACTTTCTGAAAAAGTTGCTTTGATCAACAATGGAAAATTAATACATGTTGGAAAAACCCGTGAAATTCTTGAACACAGCCGAAAACTGACGGATTTTGCGAGAATTGAAAACATTTTTTCAGGAGTCTCATGTATCACGAAGGATGGGACATCTAGAATCGATGTTGGAGATAATATGCAGATTGAAGCATCAATGAGAAGGTCTGGTAAGATTTCTGTGTTCGTGAGGCCTGAAGACATTATTCTGTCAAAAATCAAATTTGCGTCAAGTGCAAGAAATGTTTTCGAAGGGAGAATAGTTGAGATTTTAGATCTGGGTCCAACAGTGAGGCTTAGAATAGACGCTGGAAAACAGTTTGTTGTTCAAATAACAAAACATTCTTTCATTGAAATGCAACTGAATCTTTCCTCTAAAGTTTTTGTCACCTTTAAAGCATCTTCAGTGCACACGATTGATTGACTTGCTCAGAAAAAATGTGTGACGGTCGTTTGAAAACATCTAAATAAAAAAAGGTGTAATGATACATAGGTGAAGCCTTGACTTGTCATCTTCTCTAAAAAAGAAAAAAATTAAGCCTGCCTTCAAATTATGGTTCGAAATTGGAGACAACTATGTTTTTGGAGAAGGAACTTATGGGCTTTTGGATGAGATAAGAAGGAAAAAGTCGATAAGTGCTGCAGCAAAGGCTACGCACATGTCTTATCGTCATGCATGGGATTTGATTAAAGAGGTGGAAAAACACTTAGGGGAACCTGTTATAAAGACCCAGAAAGGTGGAAAATACGGGGGCAGATCAGAAGTGACAAGTGCAGGTCTTTCACTGTTAACAAGTTACAAAAAGCTGAAGAAGAAAATGGCAAACGTGTGCAAACTGGAATGACGCGGTTTCCAGAATCATGTCATGTTGTATTCTTATGAATCTTTGAACTGGAAGATTCTACCATAAGATTTCTCCATAAGCTATAAGTGATTAAAACTGCATTAAGCTTTCGTGAGGAGAATGGTAGACTCTCATGAGGGGAGAAAGGAGAGAAGGAGTAAAATTTTCCTACCATCCTCCTCATACATCTGTTAATACTTATGCTACACCCTTGATTTAACCTTTAACTTTCCTGAAAGAATTCGATAAGACTGAGTTAACCATTCTCAGATAATTCTTTTTGTTTACTCTGATAGCCTTTCTACGTGTTTAGGTGTGTCAACAATTGCCAGCTACGTAAAATGGTGGGGTCGCGGGGATTTGAACCCCGGATCGCCAGCGCCCCAGGCTGGTATCCTTGACCAAACTAGACGACGACCCCACAGGGATAGACAAGGGACCTATTTTCTCTTTCGGAAGAGTTTGCAGCCTTCCATTTCGGTTATGTATTCAAAGCCCGCTTCTACCAGCTCGGTTGTTTCTTTGAGGTTTCTCGAAGTTCTGCAAGTGTGTTCGTCGCTTTGGGAATTTGCTATTTGAGTATGTTTGAGGTGTTTTTTATGTTTTTGTGCCCTAGTAGCTGCATGACTTCCAAGTATCTTTGGTTGGTGATATTCTATTATGGCCTTCCACTGTCGTAAGTGTGGAAGTGGAGCCTTAGAATTCTCGGGTTCCATAATTTGCGCAGCAACCTTTTATGACGTCATCAATAGTGGCGGACACTTTCCTTTGTCTCCGTTGTCGCAAAGACTTGAATAAATTCTTTCATCTTATATAGTCCCTCTTTTATGCTTAACCCAAAATTCAGTTTCAAAAGTACCACGCGCCAGCCACTCAAAACCTTCCAAAACTGAGCATATTATGATTTGATATGACCCATATATAAGGGGGGGTCTAGTCACACAGAGCACAAAGAGAGAGTGCACTACATAACCCTGTTCAAATTCTATTTGCTTACAAGTTTTGCTTCAGTAACTAGAAAATAGCCACTTTGATTTTCCCAAACTTCCTCCGCTTTGACAATCTTTATCCTCTTTCTAAAGAATGGAGCGTCAAGCACCAGAGTTTCATATTCTCCTCCTTCGCCGACAAGCGAAACACCAAATTTTCTGTTCAGTTCCATCAATGCTTCGACAGTTTTTTCGTTGATTTTCCTTCCAAGCCATTCCCTGTTAAAGCCATACGCATAAACTCCAGTTATTACCACCTCAAATTTAAGGTCTAAAATCTCATTCAAGATATCTAATTCTTTTTCGTGCCAGAGAGGCATTATAGACTTCAGGCTTAACTGTCGGCAGACTTCATCTATTCTCGTTTTCTGATAGTTTGAGGCCACTGCCCCGGAAACTATGCCTTCAACATCAAGCTTTCCAATCAAGCGTTTAAGGTCTTCAACTTCCTTTTCTTTAACGCCTGAGGTTTCAGCCTTCACAAGCGGTATCTCAACAGCATCCGCAAATAAATCAACCAAACGAATGTTCGGGTAATGAAACATCCAGCTGTCTTCTCTAAGAGGAATCATACTCACTAAATACTTCACTTCATACTCTTCATTTAACACTCGATGAAGCGCTAAAACCGAATCCTTTCCGCCCGTGGCTAAAACTGCAACACGCATAACCCTTACACTTGTCACTCTATAAGTTTCGACCGAGCCTCCCGAAACAAGGTCTCTCTTTTCATTCGCCACTCCTCAAAGTTTTCCAGAGTTTCAGGATAATTTCCATAGTGAGCTTTAACTTCACGCATCAGGTTAACCGTAATCCTAAGCTTGTTCAAGGAACGTATTCTTTTTAGTCCTCTGAAAACACGTTTGGCAGTTTCCGTTACGTTAAGATGAAACTCTTTGCCCAGACCAGCTTTAAGAACATCTTCCTCTGTCAAGAGCTTATACTTCATTCCATAGTTCAGATCTTCGTCTCGGCTTTCTAGCAGAAACATGCGGAAAACATCCAATCCAGCCTGTTTTGCCCCATACATCTCCATATACTTACGGTTGTAATGCCACAAGGATTTCTTGCTGGCATCACCTTTTTCCAAAGCCTCAACTATTGTTTTTCCAGCAAGGTATCCGCTCAGCATTGAGGGGCCTATTCCACCACCGTGTATTGGATTAGCCAAGCATGCTGCGTCACCAAGGATTGCAACTCCGTCTCCAACCATGTTATCCAAGGGTCTGCGTGTCGGATCGTACCACACCCCTCCCTTCAATAACAGCGAACCTTCAAAAAGTGGTTTTGTCAAAACGTATTTGTAGAACTGGTTTCTGGGGTTTGGAAACTTCCCACGCATACAAACTCCCAAACCAACATTGACCTTGGCTCCGCCCTTAGTGAAGATCCACGTATATCCACCCGGAGTCACCTGCTGATTTAAATAGATTTCACAGTATTCCGCTTTTTCAGTTTCCATTTTGAGTTGCCTGATCTCCCGGTAACAAGCTTCCACATCCTCATTTACAACCTCGCTTTCTATTCCCATTTCCTTGGGAAGCTTTCGCCTGATGACAGCCGTAAATCCGCTGGCGTCCAAAACGACTTTGCCTTTCAATTCGATGTTTTCGCCAGTTTTCATGTTTTTGGCTAAAACCCCTGTCACAAATTTTTTCTCTGTTATTGGCTCTAGACACTGCGTGAAATCAAAAAGAATTGCACCTTCATCGAGGGCTTTCTTAAGCAGCCATTGCCCGAAAAGACGCCTGTTCAGCATGTAACCAACATAATCCTCATATGCAATGGTGAAAACTGTTTCCAAATCTGGTGAATAAACCTTAACGCCTTCAATCCTCTTTTCAAGCTCACCACCTTGAGGCTTTTCCAGACCCACCGTTTTCAAATGGTGCTCCCCTAAGGCGTCTCCACAAATTTTCTCCCCTATCTCCTCTCTTCCCTTTCTATCAATCACACAAACTTTCAAGCCTGCTTCAGCTACTGTCTTTGCAGCCAAGCAACCCGCAGTTCCCGCACCAACCACTATCACATCGAATTTTTCCAAGAGCTATTCTTCCCTAGTGTTTCTAGTTTCTAATTCGCTCTTAGGCACTCATAACTTTTACTGATTTTTCTTTAATAAGCGTTAAGCAACTAACTAGATTCATTTATTTGCTCCGAAACATTTAGGATGCTGCACTGTTTCATAATGTTCCCAGTATTCATCCTCCATAGCTTTTACAATGAATTTGTAATCTAGATTAGTGATTCATAATCGTTAATTACATCTGTGCCTAACCATGGAAAATCATCAGAATACATGAAGAGGTCTTGAAATGATGAGGAAAACTGCAACCGAAAAAGGTGGAACCTACACAGTTGATTTGACAAAGATTGATGGAGATGGAGCTTTTCAATGCCCAAAATGCGGCGCCATAATTTCTCCCGAGGATGAAACAGAAGAAGTCTACGCGATCGTCGAAACGAAAGTTAAAAAAGACGAGTTGACAGAGCTGACTTTAAAGTGCAATCAATGCGGAAGCAAAATCAGACTGACAGGTTTTTTATCACCATCTGAAGAAGCTAGACACAAATGAGCGCTACGTTTCTTCAAGTCTCCTACTTACAACAACAAAGACAAGCCACAAAATGAGAGCGTAAAAAACACCGTTGAACAATGCACTGATATATCCAACATACTGACTTATCGCTTCCCCAATTAACATACAAAAAAAGTTTCCCGGAAACATTGGCGAAGGAATCAGCAACGATGCAGATGTAAACATTAAAAAGAAAACTACTAGGATTAATGTTCCCCTCATTACGGATTCACCTGTGCGGGAGTTTAATGTGTTTTGTTTCTGACATGTTTTACGCAAGAATATCTAGTATCGCAATAGTTAATAAATCTTGTTGTCTACAAGTTCAACACAAATACGCTAGTGCGCTTTAAAAAATCGGAAGAATCGGAAACGAACATAAAACAAAGATAACTATCAATACGATTGTTAGAAGCTTTCTGCTTGCAGATAGACTGGAAACATCGTCAAGAGGACCAGGATGCTTATACATGGAGATGAAAAGTACAAAAAACGCCATCGGCCAAAAACCTACTAGAATCAATAGTAGAATTGACAAAAATGTTAGGACATTTCTTGTTTTTTCACCAACTAACGAACGGGATACATGGCCACCATCAAGCATTGCAGCAGGCAACAAGTTAAGCATAGTAACGACCATACCTACCCATCCTGCGAAAGCAACGGGATGCAACAAAACGTAGTAATCTGGCGGAAGCTTCACAACAAAACTAAGGAAGAGATGGAAGATTAAGGGAGCTGGGAGTCCACCTCTTGGTATTGGAGGAGGATAAATCGGAGAATAAAAAAGTCCCACAATACTTACTATCACAGCTAGAATAAACCCAACAATTGGTCCGCTTGCACCCACATCAAACAGAGCATCTTTGTTAGGTGGAAGAGACTTTTGCATTATAACAGCACCAAACGTTCCTATCCCGAGTATGCCAAATATGGGTGGTGGTCCAGGAATAAAGTATGGAGGAGTGGCTTCTATCCCCTTTTTGTCTGCAGTTAATTTGTGACCCATTTCATGCGTACCAAGTATTGCCATTAT
>JACUTN010000162.1 GCA_014859805.1 Candidatus Bathyarchaeota archaeon | reverse complement strand
TGACGTGCAGTCTTGTTTCCAATTAGAGGAACGAAGAGTTCTCCCGTAACCGGGTTGGGAGAGTGATTAACAATTGTGATGATATGTTTAAGGCTTCCCGCATACATATAGTCAATTTCAAATTTGAGAAGCTCTGAACTTTCTTTCTGTATTACTTCGGAAAACGATACATAAACCACAGAACAAAAAATGACGGAAATGCTAACCAGACAAAGAAGCGATTTGAAGCGTCTTCGTGAAAAACTCACTCTGCATCCTTCCGTTTAACTATCAACAACAGTTAGGACAATATAAAAATATTTGAAACTCTATAAGAGCGTAAGCTTTGTAGTTGCACAGGAGAGAAATGAATTGCAGTTAAACATTAGCAAAGAAAAACTTGTTGAAATGTATATAAAAATGTTTGAAATTCGCTGTTTTGAAGAGAAAGTTTTTGAACTTTACGCTCAAAATCTTGTTCCAGGCACAATACATCTTTACGCGGGAGAAGAAGCCGTGGCGGTTGGCGTTTGCAGCAATCTTAGAAAAGACGATTACATCATGAGTACTCATCGTGGACATAGGCACTGTATAGCTAAAGGCGCCCAACTAAGCTGATTGCGCGCTAAGAAAACATGCATAAAAATTATACAGTGGGTTAAAGGATTTATTGGGGGTGATGTAGGTGATGAGTAAGGAAGAATTGAATGCGGCGAAGCGTGTCGTGGCTACTTCTAAGAAAATGGTCGATAGGGGGTTTGTGGTTGGGACTTGGGGAAACGTTAGTACGCGGATAGAAGAGAAATTCGTGATCACGCCAAGCAGGATGAGCTACGATAAGCTGAGCCCGGAAGACATGGTAATCGTCGATATGTATGGAAACGTAATAAAAGGTAAGTGGAAGCCATCGATTGAAACGCCTTTACATGTCGCGATATATAAAGCGAGAAAAGATGTTAATGCAATTGTCCATACGCACTCTATTTTTGCGAGTGCAGTAGCGGTGACGAGATGTGGAATTCCTCCGATAATTGAAGATTTGGTACAGATAGTTGGAGGCGAAGTCAACATTGCAACCTATGCGCTGCCGGGAACGGAGGAACTTGCAGGAAATGCAGTCAAGGCACTGTCGGATAAAAATGCCGTCCTACTCGCAAATCATGGATTGATTGGCGTTGGTAGGGACCTTGAGGAAGCATTCATGATATGTGAAATCGTTGAGAAGTCGGCGCGAATATTCATACATTCCAAGGTGCTTGGCAATCCAGTTATTCTCGATAGGGAAGACATCAAATACCTTAGAAATTTTTTCCTAACGAAGTACGAGCAGAAGTGATGCATTTAGGTTCCACGAGATGGGAACATTACAGCTCTCTTGAGTTATGTTGGGGGTGACCCGCTTGGTTATAGTGCTTTGAAAACATTGGGTTAGAAGACATTGAGCTACCGGAAGGGATTATGAAGCTTTTTCTAGGACAAGTTTGTGCGCGTGCAATCGACGTGAGGCTGCTTGTGACAAGGAAAATGAAGTTAGAGGAAATTAAGGAAGCTTTTGAAATACTTTCTACAACCAAAAGTGAAATAAAGATAGCAATAACCCCATAATAATTGGGGAGTTTGTTGGTAGAAGCGGATGGTTACGTTTTAAGAATTGCAACTGAAAAGTGGGTTAACCAAGTTTTCGGTATGGCAATCTACTATACTAGTCTTCGCAGGAGATGGAAGCCTGGCCAAACAATAGTGTTTTTGCACAAGACTAGTGTTGGCGACTCAATTATCGGCTACGGCGTAATAGGAAAAATCTGCGGAAAAGATGAACTTTCTGACGAGGAAATACGTGAATGCGAAAAATATGGTTGGAAAAAAGCGATAGAATTCAAATACGTCAAATCAGTTGAACCCTTACCAATAAAAGAAACATTCATGAAAGATTTGGGACTCAGCGGAAAATATCTTCATGGTTTAAAACTCGATGAGGAACAATTGAATTCGATTATAAGTCAAGCTGAAGGCTTACAGCATTGAAAGTAGTGACATCAAGATTTCACTGACCTGATTACACCATAAGTCTTAAAGCATTCTACTTA
>JACUTN010000161.1 GCA_014859805.1 Candidatus Bathyarchaeota archaeon | reverse complement strand
GCCTTTGAAAGCTTAGGAAGAAGCAGAAGACTAGTAAGCAATCGTTGGCTGAAAACCTTTGCTCTCCTACTAATCGTAGGCACAATTCTTGGCACAGTCATTGGTATTGTAAATCTGCTGACACTACCGTTAAACACAACTTATCCAAACATTAGCTTTCTCATCATCAACATAGCATTCTCCTTTGTAGCTCCAATTTCACCAATTGCAATAACCTACCTATACTATGCAATGGTCGCCAGAGAAATCCCACCACCTCCACCGCCTCCCTTCTAACCCACACTACCAGGTTACGGAAAAATACTTGATAGCGCGCGCTAACGCAACACATCGTCATTGATTAGTAGGATTTGCCTTCGCCTTATGGCACGCAAAAGATTCTATAATATTGTCAAAAACACGACCTTGTTGCACAGATTTATCAGATGCAGTTACCCCGTACACCACGAAGTATCGCATAGAAGGTTTGCAATAAAGGTGCAAGCTGCGAACTTCCCGCTCATGCGTTTTCCCTTTTCCAAACGGCAACAGTTTACGCACAGAGAAAACCATGCTAATGTGAGAGAAGACAGCTTTATGCGAATTTACTTTGACCTTTTTGGTTTGAATTAACTCAACTTTTTTGATTTTTCGATCTTTTTTTATTCTGTTAATAGAGTCTCTAGCATGTTCTTCAAGGGAGGAATACTTTTCCTTTGCCTTTTCAAGCGGCCCCCAACTTACAACAATACGGGCTTTTTCAGGAGACTTGAAGGTAGCACTCCCTTCACTCCGTTCTGACTTTGGATCAAGCTCGATTTTCCAACCAACAGGATAAACCGTACGAAATCCGTAGATGCGGAAGAATTCGTATCCTGACATAAAATTTTATTCCAGTCCGTGACCTATTAACAATTTGGTGTATAGTGTACGCTAAAATAGATAAGCCATAACGTTTTTATGTAAGCAATTAAACCCTTCTGAAGGGTTCATAAAAAATGACAAGACAAAAAGTGACAGAACTCTTAACGTTCATTGGTTTCACTGTTACAGTTTGGATATTGTGCATTGCCTACGCAATTACCAATTTAGGAGACTAAACCCTACACTAGAAAAACTACCTGAAAACACAGTTTGCATTATCCAATTCTTTGACCATATGCTGTTTAGGCAACGATGACCTGACTTCACTGTTTTTCTGGTGCTTTCCACTTTTCTATGATTAGCTTGTCTTTTCCGCCAGGTTTGAAGCTTACTTTCACATCTATGGAATCGCTTCCCCCTCTTTTGCCTCTGGTGAAATCTGTGAATGGGAACATGCTGTCTTCAGCCAAGTACACTGGCAGATAGATCAGGTATTTGCCGTCTTTCCTTCTGAACAAGCGTCCTCTTCCTTCACTAACCATTTTTTTAAACACCTCAATTATCGAAAACACATTTTGCATTTCTACTTATTTATAGCTTATGAAATTTCAGAATAGAACTCTTCTTCTAGATTTAGAACACTTACTTCCAATCTATGCTATTTTCAACGCGATCTAATTGCAGAAGCTCTTTCTTCATTTCTCCATACTCGTCATGTTGGACATCTGCCGAGACAGCTTGGTGATTGCGCATTCGTCTCCAAGCCACCACATGCACTTCTTTTCTTGGCAACCAGTTGAAAAGCCACTCTTCACAATCAGTGGACATCTTCGCCGAAAACGCTTTGCACGATCAAAATACAAGTTAACCACCTTCTTCATGCGCTTGGGTGCACCGTTTGTAGAGAGTCCGTTTAGGAAATCAAGCACGTCTTGAGAACGAATGAGATCTGTTAAAGTAACCAAACCTACTAGCCGTCCATTTTCAACTACTGGAAGTTTCTTAATTTTCCGCTCAAACATAAGTTTAGCAGCGTCCCCCAGCACTCATTTTGGGCGCTGCTGCAGTCAAAGGTTTGACATTATGTCGATGACCCTTGTCTTTTCTGGTTCTCTTAACTCGTGTATAATCCTTTTCAACATGTCCCTCTCAGTCACGATGCCAACGGGCTTCCCATCGTTAACAACAAGACAACCAATTTCATGCTCATTCATAACTTCAACTGCCCTCTTCACAGTAACATCGGCT
>JACUTN010000160.1 GCA_014859805.1 Candidatus Bathyarchaeota archaeon | reverse complement strand
ATATTCGCCCTATTCTTATCGGCAATAATGTTCATTTTCCATTTCCCCTTGATATTCGCTTTGATTGGCACAATAATTTTCATACTAATTCAATATCTTGTCGGACCAGCCATCGTCAAAGCCTCAACACGCCTACGCTATCTAAAACCCGGAGAAAACCCATGGCTCGAAACCACCGTAAAGGAACTTGCAGACAAAAGTAGAATACCGATGCCAAAACTAGCCACAGTTCCAGACCAAACCCCAAACGCCTTTGTTTTCGGCAGAACAGCTGGCAGTGCGACTTTAGCAGTTCATGAAGGACTGTTGATCAAGCTGAACAAGGATGAAGTTAAGGGCGTAATTGGCCACGAGCTAGGACACATAAGACATAAAGACTATATTGTGATGACATTGCTTTCTGCATTGCCTCTACTCGCTTATCTTATTGCTCGGGGAACATGGACGGCGGCAAGATTTTCTGGTTCTTCTTCAAAGGGAAAAGAAGGCAGTATAAGGGCTGCGTTCTTCCTAGTTGGAATAATCTCCTACGTAGTCTATATCATTTCGCTGCTTTGCGTGATGAAGCTTAGCAGACTGCGGGAGCATTACGCCGATGCTTATTCAGCTTATGTAACTAGCTCGCCTAGAAGCTTAGAAAGCGCTTTAGCAAAAATCACTTATGGGTTGTCGCTTTCACAAAAACCGCCTTCTGGAGCTAGAGCGTTCTACATCGGCGACCCAGCATTGGCTAAACAGGAAATTCAGCATATAATGTCTAGAAAGCAAGAGTATGACTTGGACAAAGATGGGGTGCTGGATGAAAGAGAGTTACAGCTGGCTATGGAAAAAGAAGCTAAATCAACATGGTCGAAAATAAACACGTGGTTCTCGACACATCCGCCAACTTTCAAGCGAATATTGCTATTGCATGAAATAGAAAGGGAAATGGAAACTGGAAGATACACAAGCGACCGCGTCTACGCTCGTGTTTAGCCCTAGCTAATTTGTTTTGTGACAATTGGGAAAGCGTGGCCTAGGTTTCTATGTTGAATGGTAGAATGGCATGTGCGTGTACTGTAGATTCGTTGATGATTTCATAGCCCAGTAGCAAGTAAACGCATAATCCTTGCTTGTCGATTACATCTGCTCTCAATACCTTAACAGTTATGGTTTCGCCTTCACTCAAGTAGCCACTTTCAAAGAGTTCTTGTCTCATCGTTACTTGTCCGTTAACAGTCCATGCTCGTGGCAAATGAATTCGTATCTGTCCTTCACTGGTGTCTACTATTAGCATGTTCTTGAATAGAGCGCCAGCGGCTCCGTCAACTTCCGTGGGTTTCGAGTGATTGAGGAACCACCAAGCGCGTCGAATTCTGGGTCGAGGTCTGCACCTGCAGCGCGCTTCGAAATTTATGTCGTTGAGTATTTCTACGTCGGATTCTGGATCTCCATTGGGCTGAAATGCGTTGGTCAATGGTGCATACAGAAATACGCTTGCAATTGCAACTATTACTAGTGTGATGGCGAGAATCTTTATTTTTGTCTTCATGTTTTTTCCACCTCCTTCTGGACTTGTTGAGTGAAGCTTTGTTGGTGTCTTAATAAAGGGTGACGCATGATTCGTATGAACGATTCATTCAGTAGAAGGTAGTTTAATAGATGTTTTTGCCCTGAATCTTAACTCATAAGGTAGAGCTTGAAGTTTACATTTAGGACATAACAAGGATAACAGACATAACAGAGATAACAAACTTTTTAGAGTATGCAGACGGAGAAAATACTCTAATCTCCTTTTTCTATTACCGGATTCACAAACATTCTATGGGCTTCATAGAAAGAAAACTTCACAATTGTTTAGGGTTAACTCAAGTTTCACTTTCTTTTTCCTTTTTTCCACCAGACTTCATCATGTAGAACCCGATAAGCAAGAAAACGACACCTCCGAAAATCCATGGAGTAACAAATCGCCAACCATACGAAGAGTACCAATAACCGTAGTTGAGTGCAAACGTATACCAAACAACACAGAATAATTCGACAATAGCGAGACCGAAGATTATTAAACCCCACCAGAAAACTCGAGTCTTTTCGCCTTCAAACATAATTCATCATC
>JACUTN010000159.1 GCA_014859805.1 Candidatus Bathyarchaeota archaeon | reverse complement strand
TCTTTTTCATCGGTTTTGTTCAAGTCTGAATGAGAATGGGTGAAAACCGACAATTTCGGTTTGTCCACAGTGCCCTTTGAGGTGATCGACACCTTAACCAGTTTATCAGATCCTAGCCTCAATACCCTTGTGAATACTCCGTTTGAATATTTAGCTGGAGGAAGAACGTACATATGTGTGGCTGTGAGGTGGAAATCAAACGGCGGTGTCGGTTTAAGCGTTAATTCCATATTTACCTACCCCTAACTTCCTAGAGGTATACCAACTTCATTTACTGCTGTCCGTTAATAAAATACTTCACACACATAGAACTTTCTTGTCGAAAGGCTTCGAATTCGACCATCTTACGGCGCAGAAGTGTCAGAATCTTCAGTAATCGCTAACGACTTCACAATTCCAATGGAATTCCGTAGAATTCTTTGAAAAATATCTCTTTGAATGGTTTTCTGGGTCTTGAGGGTGGACTCTCGTCTGGAATGCCGACGGGAAGTAAGGCAATAACTGCCAAGTTTTCAGGGATTTTCAAAATCTTTCCAACTTCATTCTCGTTGAATGCTCCCATCCAGCATGTTCCATATCCCAGCGCGGTTGCAGCCAAAATCATATGCTCTATCGCTATCATTGGATCTTGCTTATAGGGTATTCTGATTGAGGAAAGCTTGTGAGGTAGTTTAGTTGAGGTTCCCGGCTTGCCTAACGCCACAATCACCTATCTGCGCCTGCAATGAACTTCTAATTATTTGCTCCTATTGATAATGCCCTCTTTGTTTCAAAGCCTCTAACGACTATGAAATACCATGGTTGACGGTTTCCCCCTGAAGGGGCTAAGCGTCCAGCTTCCAAAATCTTGTTCAAGTAATCTCTAGCCACTGGCTCAGGCTTAGACCTTCGGATGCTCCTTCTATTTTCCATTACTCTAAATAAGTCCATAATGCCTTACATCCTCGAATTCAATATGCAACAACTGAACTGAATTAGGATTTACATGCGTGCTCCGAATTTCGAGAGAGATAAGGAAGGAATAAAGCTTTTATTGCGACGAAGTTTCTGTAAAGAGGACTGCGTGTACAGAAATCGTGATACGTGGAACTGAGGTCTTAGGAAATGAAACTCGAAACTGTGATTGAGGGCTTGCCGAGAATAAAGCTTGCTAATTTGCCAACCCCACTCGAGGAGATGCCGAGACTTTCAAAGCTCCTAGGTGGCCCAAAAATTTGGATAAAGCGAGATGATCTAACAGGCCTAGCCTTCGGTGGCAACAAGGTAAGGAAGCTAGAGTTTGAGATGGCAGACGCCGTCAAACAGGGCGCTGACGTTATTGTAGCAGGCGGGGTCATCCAATCAAACCATGCTTTAGCAACCACAGTCGCTGCAAGAAGGCTTGGGATGAAGGTTGTTCTTCTGTTACGCGGAGAAGAGCCGCAAGAATATACAGGAAATCTTCTTCTAGACCATATTTTCGGAGCGGAAATCAGATTCATTCAAGCGGAATGGCACGAGAGTGCAGAAATAACGAGAAACGTCGTAGAGGAGCTGAAGGGGAAAGGATACACCCCTTACGCGGTGCCCTTTTCCTCTCCCCTAGGCTCGGTTGGATATGTGAACGCCGTTCTAGAACTGCAAGAGCAGGCGAAAAGGATGAACTTGAAAGTTGACTGCCTTGTTCACGCGGCGGGTTCAGGCGGAACCCAAGCTGGATTGATTGTTGGGAACAAAGCCTTGGAAACTGGAATCGACGTGATTGGCATAGCAACCGAATCAGATGATGACTGGCTTCTCAACACTACAACGCAGATAGCAGACGAGTGTGCGAGGCTTCTCCACCTAGATTTAACGGTGACAAGGGATGATGTTAAAATCCTCTACGACTATGTCGGCGAAGGGTACAGAATACTTGGCGAAAAATTGAAGGAAACAATCAAGCTGGTTGCCAGAACCGAAGGAGTACTGTTAGACCCCGTTTACACGGTCAAAGCCGTAGCAGGGTTGATAGACATGGTGAAACAAGGACGCTTTGAAAAACACGAAAACATAGTCTTTCTTCACACCGGCGGAACCCCGGCGATATTCGCCTACAAAGATGAACTGAAATCTCTTGG
>JACUTN010000158.1 GCA_014859805.1 Candidatus Bathyarchaeota archaeon | reverse complement strand
ATTCAAGGCTTAACAGAGTGGCTTCCAATATCAAGCACCGGACACCTGAAATTATTTGAGAACCTTTTGAAAATGAAGGTTCCTATACTTTTTGATGTCATTCTCCATGCTGGAACCCTAATCGTTGTTTTAGTATTTTTCAGAAAAGAAATCAGCAAAATTCTCTCAGCTCTCGCCCATTTGGATTTCAAAACAGAACATGGGAAAATGGTGCCTTTGATAATTGTTGGAGTTGTCCCCACGGCATTGATTGGCTTAGTCTTTGGTTGGTTAATAGAGAGTGCTTTTCAAACAATTTTACCGATTGCCACAGCATTCCTATTCTGCGGAATAATGCTTTACTCTGCAAAGTTCGGGAAAGAAAAAACCGATAACATAAACTATTCAACAGCCATAATGATCGGCATAGCACAAGGAATAGCCATAATCCCAGGCATTTCACGAAGCGGAGCGACCATCGCAGTCGCACTTTTGCTTGGAATCAAGCGGGAAAAAGCGTTCAAGTTCTCTTTTCTTCTTTCAATTCCAGCCATCCTAGGCGCCTTAGGCTATACAGGTTACGCGGAGTTCAGCGAATTGACATCCACTGGGTTAGATTACGCCGAAATCCTTGCAGGAGCAATCGCAGCGATGCTTGTGGGCTATTTCGCTCTGAAACTGCTTTGGAAAATCATAGCCAAAAGAAAATTTCATCTGTTTGCTTTTTACTGTTGGATACTCGGCGCAGTGTTAGTGCTGTCACAGATTTTCTAGCCATTTAGGCTTACCAGACAAAAACTCGGTCAAAAACTTCGCAAACTCACTATTCCTCTTGTAAACCCCTATTATTTCCTCATTCACAAAAATTTGGAAACCTTTACGAAGCTTTTTCGAAATCTGTTCAGCCACACCAGTGCTTCTTCCACCATCCCTCAATTTATCTTTCAGCAACACCACAGCATCTGTGTATTTCCTGCGGACTTCCACAACCCATCTTCCATCTTCAATGTACGGTCCGGAAACAGTGTTTGAACTTTTCACATGTTTTAGTAAGAATTTTTCGCACTCGTTTTTCTTTTCAAGAGGCGGACCCAAATGCTTCTTAACCAGTGGGATAAAGCGTTGCTCAAGCTCGAAGATGAACATGTTGACGGTTTTTTCGTCACTCCATGGAACGTCTCGCAAAACGTTGAAGTCGTTCAATTGGATCAGTTTGTGCAATGAGCGTTTGGACTTGTAGAGTTGCCCCCAGAGAATGTCTGGAACTGCCTCAACTTTTTCAAAAGTTAAGAAAATAATTGCAGAGCCATGTTTTGCCAATTCTTGTTTGAGCTCTTTTGCTGGTAGAGCAGCAGTTTCTGGAGGATAAAAGAACTTGGTATCTGGATTTCCTAGGAAAGCTCGTGCAGCAGCCACGAAAGTGTAAAGTTTTTTTGGTTGCACCGCTGAAGCAACATTCCTCCCCCTGTCCACCGGGTCAACCGTTACCAAGGGTTCTTTGAACAAAAGCTCTAACTCGTTTTCTCTTCCCTCATAATAACCTTCGACGTCAATGACTATTCTCTTTTTGTGTTGTGCAAAGGCTTCTAGCGTGTTTACAAAGGATTTGTAGCGTAGGATTAGGAGTTCACATAAGTAGCCACTAAATCCGCCAACCTTGATCTCTGCACCGTAAGTATCAATTCCTCGCATAAATCGCTTGAGTAATCGCACTTCATTTTTAGCTTGCTGATCAATGTGCCTCTTTATATAAGAAGTGTGTAGAGGAGTTCTATCTACAGATGAAATAGCTTCCTCTGCTCTTTCGATCTTAAAACACGGAACAAAATCGATTTTGTATTCTTCGACCTCCGCTTCGATGTAGGGATGTTCTGCGTAAGCTTCCATCCATTTTTTTCCTACTAAGGTTTTGACAACATTAAAAACTTTTGGAAAAATCTCTTTTGTATATGCCTTTGGAAGCAACACAAACATATCTATATCTTTCTCTCCAACAAGCCACGTATCCTTGGCTACTGAACCATGAACATGAGCTTTTGCCCTAATACCTGAACTTTGTAATTTCTTGGTTAGTTTTTTAGCCAAGTTTTTAGAAAACTGAAGAACTTCCTCTTTCTCTTTTTCACTTGGTGTTACCT
>JACUTN010000018.1 GCA_014859805.1 Candidatus Bathyarchaeota archaeon | reverse complement strand
CATCCGTTTAGCCGAACATTACATGTGGGAGACCTAATAATAGTCCAAGGAGTAGACCCAAAAGAGATTGAGGCAGCTCCGGAGCCTTATGGTGACATTATCGTGTTTCATCAACCGCTTGGTGGCAATGAATTAATCGTCCATAGAGCTATTGAAAAAGAAATAGGAAGCCACGGTGAGATTTCTTTCAAGACAAAAGGCGATGGCAACACTGGACCAGACTCTGGGACGGTTCAGGGGGACCAAGTTGTTGGTAAAGTCATTTTGCGGATTCCTTGGATTGGGCACATTGCCCTTTTCCTGCACAATTCCTCTGGAATATTCATAATAATAATTCTGATAGTCATCTTGGTAATTGTGGAGTTTGTAATCCCAGTATTTTCACGCGAAAAAGCTGAAGTTGACAGTGGAGAAAAATCGGAGAAGATAGGTGAAACCTAAGGCTTTATAAATGTTATTTATAAAGGATACGAAACATTAGCTTATAAGAAGTTGTTGTTCATGCCGAAAGCTGTATATATACATATCGAAAATGTTGTTGCCTCTGCCACCTTACATCAGAGAGTCGATTTGAACGCAGTTGTGAAGGGTTTTCCAGGTGTGGAGTACCGTCCAGAACAGTTTCCTGGACTGGTATTCAGGTTGAAAAGGCCGAAGACAGCCACCTTGATTTTTAATTCTGGAAAAATGGTTTGCACGGGAGCGAAATCCGAAAAAGAAGCTCGTAGGGCAGTTAAGAAAGTGGTTAAAGAACTGAAAAAGGGCGGGATAATAATCATTAGCAAACCTGAGATGAAAATCCAGAACATCGTTGCCTCTGCGAGTTTGGGCGGGCTGATAGATCTGGAAAAGGCAGCATACGATCTAGGGAAAACGATGTATGAACCTGAACAGTTTCCCGGGTTGATATATAGAATGGCTGAGCCGAAAGTTGTTATATTATTGTTTGCAAGCGGTAAACTAGTGTGTACAGGAGCGAAAAGAGAACAAGACGTTTACGATGCAGTGGCCAAGCTTCACATCATTCTAGAGGAAAAAGAACTCATATTCTATGAGCAGGCTTCAGTCGTGTAACTTCAATTTTCGCCTGTTTTCATCCTTTTTTGATCTGCTTCAAAATAGTTTTCAACTGCACTTCGTCTATTGCTCCGATTTCGTACAGTCTATTGGCTATCTCACTCATCTTAAGCAGTGCATGAAGTTTTATTCCGTTTTTGTCAAGTTTTTCTTTACCTTTTTCTTCTCTGTCTAGGAGCACTACAGCGTCTGTTGTTACTCCGCCCTCAGCCTCTATGGCTTTCTTTGCCTCTGTTAAAGATAGACCAGTTGTGATCAGGTCGTCAATTAGCAAGACGCGATCTCCGGGTGTGAGAATTCCTTCTATTCTTCTCTTTCTTCCGTGAAGTCTCACGCCTTTGCGGATGTAGAGGAATGGCTTTTTCAAGTTGTAAGCGATTAAAGAGGCAAATGGTATGCCAGCGATGGGAATTCCGGCTATTCTGTCAAAACTCTTTACGCCTATTTCTTCTTTAATGAAGGCCGCTTGTAAATTGCAGATTTTTTGGAAGACATCTGGAAAGCTTGGAATTATCCTCAAGTCTATGTAGTATGGGCTTATTTTTCCACTTGTGAGTTTGAACGCTCCGAACTTTAGGGCGCCTATCTTGTTTAGGATTTTGCAGATTTCAGCTTTTACGGCTTCTTTGCTTTTTTTCTTTTGCAATGTTTCACACCTTCTTCGAGACTTGGTAGATTTTGCCTATTTCAGGGATTAGACATGTAACTTTTGGCATGTCCTTTTTGAGTAGTTCGGCAAACTTCTTTAGGTCTTGGGTTAACCCTGTGTGATAGGGAACAGCCACCTTAGGCTTTGTTAATCTTGCAATTTCAACACCAGTTTCCGGCGATGTGCTGGGCGCGATTCCGACAGTGCAGAAAACTACGTCAAGTTTTTCTCTCTTGCCTATTGCTGCCATTTCTGGAAATGGTAAACTGTCCGATGTATGGTAAACTTTGACTCCATCTTCACTTGTTATTATTAAAGACACTGGTGTGGCTGCTGGGTGGTTACTTTTTTCTGCTTTGATCGAAACTTCTCCAAACTTCACCTCTGAATCTGGGTGAATCGCACGTAATTTTTCTGGAGGAATCACGTTCTGAAGTCTTCTTGCGGATGTTGGGTCAGCCACAACTTCACATTGTGTGAGCTTGTGAATCTGCGAAACAAGTGGTTGGTCTAAATGATCATAGTGTTCATGTGTGATTAAAACAGCGTCAACGTTTTTGAAGTTTCGGGGTTTAATGTCAACAGGGTCTATGACTAACGTTTTTGAGGGGGTTTTAATGGTTACTCCAGCGTAGCGGTTAAACCACACGAATAGTATTTCATTTTTGCTTGGTGTTTTTTTAATTGACATGTAGAATCACGGAAAAATATTATTGTGTCAAATGCTTAAAAGACCTTTGATGAGGAGGTCCGTTACACTTAAAAGACTTGCAATAGCCTTTAACTTCCATCGGAGCGAAGCTAAACATGGTTGATGTGTGGCTTCCCTATGGGAAATCAGAGATATGCGTGAGGATTCCAACTCGAAACTTTTTGGGTTCGATCGAGCCAGCGGAGAAACCCAGTGTGTCAGACGCTAGGGCGGAGATTGAAAGAGCTTTAAGCCAGCCTATAGGCTCTAAACCTCTAAGCGACATTGTAAAACCCGAACATAAAGTGGCAATAGTTGTTGATGATGCAACTAGGCCTGCTCCTAGCGATCTTATGGTTCCACCAATACTTGATGAGTTAAACATGGCTGGTGTTAAAGAAGAAAACATAGCGGTTATTTTTGGGTGTGGCACGCACAAAGCGGTTACTCGTGAAGAAGCTGTAAGGCTGTTGGGTGAAGATGTTCTTAACCGTGTAAAAGTTATCAGCCACGATTGCAGGGCAGAAGACCTGGTTTATCTAGGCAAAACTGGGAAGCATGGAACAAAAGTCTACTTGAACCGTGTTTTTGCCGAGGCAGACGTTAAAATTTTAACAGGAGACGTATGCTTTCACTATTACGCTGGTTATGGCGGGGGGAGAAAAAGCGTTTTACCTGCTGTTGCTGGCGAAGAATCGATAAAGCATAATCATACAATGCTTTTGCATCCCAAAGCCAAAACAGGGGTTCTTGAAGGAAATCCGATTCATGAGGATATGGTTGAAGCGGCAAAACTTGCAAAGGTTGATTTTATTGTAAACGTTGTGGTTAACAGTGAAGGTGAGATCGTTAAGGCGTTTGCTGGCGATTTGGAACAAGCTTTCTATGAAGGAGTGAAACTTGTTGATGAGATGTACCGTGTGCCAGTAGACCGCAAAGCAGACATAGCTGTTGTCAGTCCGGGTGGGCATCCAGCGGATGTGAATCTTTTCCAAGCTTACAAGGGTGTTGACAACGCGCTCGAAGTGGTTAAGCGTGGCGGAGTGATAATCCTCGTAGCTGAATGCCCTGAAGGGCATGGAAACCAAGTCTTCTATGATTGGATGGTCAAGTTCAAGGATTTGAAGGCTGTTGAAAGGGAGATCAAGCGCCGTTTTGTTTTAGGCGGGCATAAAGCCTATTATTTGATGAAAGCTTTGCGAAAGGTTCAGATAATTTTGGTTTCGTCGATGCCGGATTATTATGCCTCGAATGTTTTCAAGCTGAAAACGGCTAGAGCCGTAAACGATGCTTTGAATGAGGCTTTCAGTATTGCTGGAAGAAAGGCGAGGGTTTGGGCGATGCCTTATGGAAACTTTACGTTGCCTGAAGTCAGAACAGGCGAAGAGTGAAAAGCTTTGATGTTTTCAAGAAATAATTATAATCTAGAAGGGGTTAACATAGCTTAGGGTCATATTAAGGATTGAGTTGGAAAGGGGATGACGTTTGCAACAAAGCTTCAGACTGCGGAAATTCAACACGAACGACTTGGAACGTATTACATACATTAATCGTGCTTGTTTACCTGAGAACTACTCGGACTATTTTTTTCTTGATTTGCATCGCAGGTTTCCAGAGACCTTCATTGTTGCGGAGGAAAATGGAGAAGTTGTAGGTTACATAATGTGTCGTATTGAAACGGGTTTATCAAGTTTTGTTTTCCGTGGATTGATTAAGAAGGGTCATATTGTTTCTGTGGCTGTTTTGCCGGAGTATAGACGTAAGGGTATAGGAGAAGCTTTGGTTGTTAAGGCTATGGAAAGCATGCGATTGTATAAGGCGAAACATTGTTTTCTGGAAGTTAGGGTAACCAACACGGCAGCGGTAGACCTGTACAAAAAGCTGGGATTTGAGGTTGCTCGAACAGTTCGGGGTTATTATGCTGATGGAGAAGGCGCATACGTGATGGAGATTAAATTGGAAAAACATTGATTTTTTGGGTAAGAATATCTGTAGGGTGCACAAAGAAATGGTTAAGTATCTCATTTTCCGTTAAGGTCTGGTTTACCGCATAAAGGTGTTGTCAAATGTTCAAAATCAGAAGCTTTGTTGAGGGAGAAGACGAAGAAGTTTGGATTAAGATACAGAATGAAGCGTACAAGGAATATGAGGATTTCAGACCAGATACCATGGAAGACATGGAAGTCTGGAAGAAGAGTCCAAATTTCGACTCTACTGGAATGTTTATTGCGGAATTGGATGGAAAGCCTGTGGGCGCGGTTAACGCTTACATAGACAGGAAGAGAAAGGAGAAGATGGGATTTCTACGAGCGTTAGGTGTAGTTCCAGAGTTCAGGAAAAGAGGCATGGGCCGACGGTTGGCGGAGAAAGCAATAGAAAGCCTGAAGGAGAGGGGAATGGAGTCTGTTCAAGGTTGGACGAGAGAAAACAAGGTTGCCTGTAAGTGGCTCTTGGAAAGTCTGGGATTTAACTCAATCAGAGTTTTCAGCACGATGCGAAGAGGCTTAGAGCGAATCCCCTACAACCTAGGAGAACATAAAAAGCTAAAGACGAGAGAGATGAAGATGAACATGGACGACATAAAACTGCTCAATTGGCTTTATAACGAAACTTTCAAGGAACACTTCAACTTCAGGCCGGACACAGTTGAAGAAACAAAGTATTGGATAGAGGAGAAGCCTTGGTGCGACATACTCGGAGTCTTCTTCTTCTACTTAACTGACAATCCAGTTGGATACGTGGAAGCTGGAATAGACAGCAAGTTCATCAAACATAAAGGTATAAAACGAGGTTGGATAATGTCCATAGGCGTGTTGAAGCCGCTTCGTATAAAAGGAATAGGCACAGCACTCATGCAGCAGGGCATGGAATTCTTGAAGTCAAAGGGAATGACTGATGTAGAACTCGGCGTTGACGACTCAAACCCAACTAAAGCCATCGAACTATACAAAAAAGTCGGGTTCAAAACCGTCTACAAAGACTTGACATACCTAAGAAAAATTTAAGCAATTCCAGGGCAACACGCTAACGCCATTGACAACATTTATGGACAATACCATTCTTATCCCAATTGTTAGGAAAGCTAATAAAGACGAAGAATGAACACATCAAAACATCATAGGTGATGACAAAAAAACTTTCGAATAGTTTGCCATTTTGAGATGAAGTGAATGGGACCTGTAGAGTTTGCACTCGTGACAATAACTTCCATCATTGCAGTAATGAACCCCACAAGCACCGTGGCGATTTACATCGCTCTGACCAGAGACATGAACTTAGAGGAAAGTCGCAAGGTTATTGCAAAGTCTATGAAGATATCGTTTGTTGTTTTGGCGTTCTTTGCTTTTACGGGACAGCTTCTCTTCTTGATCTTTAACATAACAGTTGCTGCGTTCAAGATTGCAGGAGGCATCCTTTTAGTCACAGCTGCGTTTAGAATGCTTAATCCTAAAAAGAAAGAATTTTCTCGGGAAGAACTTGAGGATATCGCCATAGTTCCGCTTGCGTTTCCTCTCACTGCTGGGCCTGGAACAATTATGGCGGTGATACTTCTTGCTTCTGAGGCAAGCAGCCTACTGGATGCTTCTCTTGTCTTTGTGGGAATTTTTGCTGGAGTGTTAGTGTCTTATTTTGGGATGGCTTATGCGCCTAGAATATTCAAGTTTCTAGGTGAAGAAGGTCTTCACGTCATAACAAGGCTCATGTCGATAATTGTGTTGGCTATAGCAGTGCAATTCATAATCAACGGGATCGCTGAGACCATATCTACGTTATAACATTTATTTCTCAACAGATGTAAACTTGTCTGGGATGATTTTAACCGCATCTAAACAGCCGTTCCTAACCCTGCCGATACGAACTTTCAGCGTCAATGCGAAAAGAATTCAGAAGTGTACGTGTTCTGCTTTTTCATTCAGAAAGTTTACTGCTTGAAGCACAGATTTTGCAAATCCCAACAAGCCGAGAAGCATGGCAACCGCGAGAAACAAACGAAGGTCAACAACCAAATTCACATTTTGGACAGTTATGCCCACTATCCCACCGTTCAACGCGAAGATTAAGTAAAGAATCACGAATAACGCCTTTGCACCGTTAAAAAAGTGATGAAAAATCGTTCCCGCAGTAAGTTCCCCAATAATCATCAGAAAGATGTAAACCATAACAAAAACTTCAATCATCTGTTGAAAACCTGGAACTATCTCTGAAACTGGAGCCAAAAACATTGATAAAACAAAGTATGTCCCGTAGAAAACTACACCTTTTATGGTTGCTTTTAACGCTTTACGAATGAAAACTTGAAGACGTTTTTTGAAAACCTTTTTTTCTTCAATCATAAGGAATCACCAAAGGTCCAAACTCAAAGAGCGGAGTTAAGAAATACACTTCGAGATGTCCGTTTTCAGTTATTCCTATTATTGGAACGTTAAGCTCAATGTACCCACTATATGGTACATGTTGCGGAGTTTCAATCGTTGTTTGTCCTTCGCTCACTAGAGTGTTGGTGCTGTTGTACATCTGAATTTGGATGTTGCCAGTGAAGTCAAATGAGGCGTGATTTTCAAAACTCATTGGAATAGTGGCTGTCATGTGGGTTCCGTTGAATCCAGCATATTCAATTTCTCCCAGCGTGAAATTGTATAATGGTGCACCCCAAGGCATGGAAACGTTTGTTGACGCTTGAACTGGAATGACCTCAGCAAGTTTCAAGCCAACCATTTCCCGCAATTCCAGCTCAGTGTCATTGAATAAGTAGTCTTGGCTGTTTTGCAAATCATTGATGTTTATCGTAACGTTGTGAGTTGCCATTACCTGTCCGCCTTTTTCTATGACAGGAATAAACGTGGATGCTCGTGTGATCATGAAGCCTTCATGGTCTAAGATTTCCGTTGTCACATTGAAGCAGCCTATATTGTAGTAGCCCTTGTTATCAATTGTTATCGGCAGGGAAAAGAGTATTTTATTGTCTGACGTTAAGCCTATTTGCGGTTCTCCGAAATCAAACCGAACATCCTTAACGGAATAAACGGCAGAAACTAGGAAAACAATTAGGAACATCCAGAAAAAAGTTGTAGCTATGCTTATCATTCGAATCGGTATTCTCATAGTCTCCCCTTTTCCGGGAGTTTGTGTGCATTTCAAGAGTTGGATTGTTGTTGCGAATAGTTATTTTCTTGCCGTTGCTCTTGTGAAGGCTGTGATTGTGGCTGTGAAGCCTGCTCTGGTGGTATGACTACGATTTCCGGTTCTGGCGTCTTTATCTCTTCTTTTGGTTTAACCTCTTCTTTCGGCTGTTCAGCCTTCGGCTTCTGCGGTGGCTTAACCTCTTCTTTTGGTTGTTCAACTTTCTCCTTTTGAGACACGGGCTTGGTTAACACTCGTTTCTGCTGGACAATCATTTGCATCTTTGGTGCATGGGCGATTACCGTTATTCCTCTGATGGTTAAGAGTGAACCTATCCACCCCATAACTCCGAGATACATTATGCGTATGCACGTCGCAATCAAAGGAGCCAACGCTACACCGAAAGTCTGCATCAAATCCTCAGAAGCAATTATCGATAGGCTCTCGGTTAGAAATCCGTAAGCACTTATGAAAGTGAAGATCAGCAGGGCTACACCTATGATTAACACGGTTACTCCGGAAAGGGCTATTTTATCTCTAAAATTTTTGAGCATGATTCTGACACCGTTTGAATTGAATGTGGAATGTAATATTAAATCTTCTGACACAATAAACAAAATCTAAACTAGATATCAAAAATCAAACACAAACCTTTCTGTCTGTGAACTCACTAATTCAGTCTTAATTTTATGTATAGTCCTTATCCTTTTCTCGTTCTCGACAACTTACCCCTTAATAGCAAGGAAACAGGCAAAACTCGGATTTCTGTATGGTGACCGCGGTATAAAAAGGAGGGAGAGGGATTTCGGCTTTGATTTTTCGCCAGCCGAGTTTGAAAACAAAGATTCTATTGAGCATCCGCGTAAGTTCGAAATTATACTGAACAGCCTCTTGTTTACGACGAACTCATTTGTGACTTTTGAGGCTTTTGGAGAGTTATTGCTTTTTTCGCCTCTCCCAAAAGAATAGTGATCAAAGAATTATATAAAAATTGTGGACAGAAAAAAATTGCTGAATTATGGCGACAACCCAAGTTTCTGATAGATTTTCTGTTTGTTTTCTTCAACCTTCCTTTTGACGTCTTCGAAGAGGTTGTTTCCATGAGAGTCAATGGCAATTGCCAGCGGACCGAATTCTTCAACCTCTAGAATCCACATGGCTTCAGGCATTCCCAAGTCAAGCCACTCAACGCTCTTCACGCTTTTTATGGCTTTTGCAGCTAATATCGCAGCTCCACCAGTGAAAGCTCCGTAAACAGCACCATACTTTACCATGGCTTCCGTTGTTCTTTTTCCCATTCCACCCTTGCCAATTATTACTCTAACCTTGAAGTTCTTTATGAACTCATCCTCAAAAATCTCCATTCGCGTGCTTGTTGTCGGACCTGCCGCAACGATGGTCCATCTGTTTTCTTTTTTCTTCACGATTGGACCGCAGTGGAAAACAGCTAATCCTTCCAAGGTTAGTGGTAAAGGCTTACCTTGTTTGAAATATTCTAAGGCTCTCTTGTGAGCTTGATCCCTTGCGGTAAACATCGTTCCACTCACGTATAAAACGTCATTTACCCTTAGCTTACGTATTTCCTCCTCCGATATTGGAGTCTTAAATTTGTAAACAGCCATTTGTTTCACCTCACTTGACTGTATGAGTTAAATATTCAACCGTTCCGTCTGCACTTATTCTTGCGCTAGCTCTTCTCGCAGCCCAGCAATTGAATGCAACAGCCGCTGGATAGGACGCTGGATGCCTATAAGCATAGTCTATGTTTACGCTTAAAACTGTGATTTTTCCGCCAAGACCCATCGGTCCAATCCCAGTCATGTTTACAGCCTCTAGAATCTCTTTTTCAAGCTTTGCTATTTCAGGGTCTGGATTTGACACGTTTAAAGGTCTCAGCAAAGCTTTTTTCGCAATTTTCATGGCAATGTCAGAGCCTCCACCTATCCCAACTCCCAGAATGTTTGGTGGACAAGGTTTCGCACCAGCCTTCATAACCGCGTCAACAACAAACTTCTTCACGCCCATTATTCCCTCACCTGGAACAAGCATACCCATGACACACGTGTTTTCTGCCCCTCCACCCTTCGGCAGCACTGTCATCTCTATTTCATCTCCTGCCACAATTTCCCAATTTATCCACGGTATCAACCTTCCCGTGTTGTCTCCACTATTTTTCTGAGTGAAAGGATTAACAGCATTCGGACGAATAGGAACCTCCACAGTGGCTCTTCTCGTAGCTTTTATCAAAGCCACTTCAATCTTGTCAAGGTCTTTCGCTTTGGCACCAGCTTTGACGTAAAATATTATTGTGCCCGTGTCTTGACATATAGGCGCCTGATATTTCTCGGCAAATTCAATGTTGTCCAAAATAGCCTTTAACTGTGTTCTTCCTGCGTCACTTGTTTCTTCAGCGTATGCTTTTTTCAGTACCTGCTTAACGTCTTCGGGTAGGTAGATCACTGCTTGCTTTATAAGATTGAAGGCGACATCTTCCACAATACTTAATGTTTCCAAAGATCTCCCTCTGTTTAGCAGTTCATGGTGAATTAGTGTACTTATAACTCTTGTTTTATATTTTTTAGCTTTACTGACCAATGCAGCCTAAAGGAATAATAGCTCAACTATGCGAGTTAATCAGAGTTGTATACACAAATGAATGAAAAACAAATAAAGGTTGATTGCAAGAATTTGTTGGGATGACTTATGAGAAAGAGCCTGATTATCGTCGGTTTCATTCTTTTTATTGTTGGCGTCGTTTTGGGTTTTTACGCTTCCCAGAGGAACTGCCTAATAGGCTTCATTACGCGCGGCTACATGAATTTCTGGACAGCCATGGAGATTCTAGGCGGGCTTACAGCGTTAGCTGGCATCATCATTGCATTGATTGGTTTAATCAAGAAAACGTAGGCTTCAAAAAATGCTTTTCCTTCCACCAATAACTTTCTGAAGCGTTTAAGCAGTTTAGCGACTGGGTTGCCACACGATTTTAACTGTGGAGACACTTGCTGGGCTGTATAATGTTTAAATATTTTCTTTCGTCTATTCAGCTGTGGTAATCATCAATGCTTTCAACCAGTGAAGACGCCGTAGAGTTAAGGAGAGTGGCTAAGCGTTACGCCGACATAGTAGCCGTAGACTACATAGACTTAGATGTTAAATACGGAGAAATCTTCGGCCTTCTAGGCCCAAACGCCTCAGGGAAATCCACCACGCTAAAAATGATTTTAGGATTGGTCAAGCCAGACTCCGGATCTGTCAAGGTTTTAGGCATAAATGCACAAGAGGATCCAGTGGCGGTGAAGAGGCAGGTGGGATACGTTCCCGAGACTCCGCGTCTTTACGAATTTTTGACAGGACTGGAATACCTTGACTTTGTTGGTGACATTTACGCGGTGGACATGTCAGAGAAGAAGATGCGAATAGAAGAGCATTTGGCGGCTCTTGAACTGGAGGGCAGGGAGGGCGACATGATTAACAGTTACTCACAAGGTATGAAACAGAAAATCGCGCTCATCTCAGCTTTTCTTCACAAGCCAATTTTACTCATTTTGGACGAGCCCTTAAGCGGTTTAGACCCAAAGTCGGCTAGAATCGTGAAGGATCTCCTACGTAAACTAGCAACCCAAGGAGTAACAACCATAATGTCAACTCACATTCTAGAGATCGCACAGGCCATGTGCGACCGCATAGCCATAATGTACGAAGGAAAGTTATTGGCTTTAGGTAACATGGAGGAGCTGAGACAGAAGGCGAGGCTGCCTGGATCAGATCTAGAAGAAATTTTCTTGAAACTTACGGGAACAGAGGACATAAGAGACGTCGTTGAGGCGCTTCTTAGATGAAGTGGAAAAACGTTGTTAGGCTTATTAGCATTGACATAAAGTCTGGAAGACTGATTAGGGGTCAAAGGCTGAGAAGGTATCGAGAAAGAAGGATTTTTCAATATTTGCTGTATGGGGGAGCTTGCGTTCTGGGGTTAGCGATAGGATTAGCTGTTGGAAACTTCTATAGCGGGATGCCTGACTCTGAACTGAAACGCTTGCTATATCAAGGTGCTTACTATCTTTTCCCATCCCTCCCCACCCTAATTCTCATTTCAAGCATGGTTTTCACCATGATGGCACAAATTCAACGAGCCGGAGTAAGATTTTCAATCCAACCTCCGTACTGGCTACCCATCACATGGGAAGAGCACACCTTAGCCTCCACTCTAGCTCATCTTATTGGTGTCCCCTTGGTTTCCATCATTCTAATTGGTTCAGCCATAACTGCCTTCTCCATTTTTCTAGGAGAAGTGCCTCTTGCCATTTTCACGATTTTTGCTTTGCTGGCTAGCGCTTTCTTAGCTAGCACGACGACGGAGATTTTCAGAGTTTTGCAAGTGAGGCTTACAGGAGCTGTTTACAAGTCTTCTGGGAAGGCTGCTGTTTGGGTGAGGTTTGTTGGTTCCATACTTTTCTTGATTGTGTTCTACGTGGTTTGGTTTGCGCTCACGTCTGGCGCTGGCTTCGTCACCCTTATTGAGGTGGTTGCTGGTGGTCAAGAAGCGGTTTGGTTCATTCCCTACCTCTGGTTAGGGTTGGCTTTAGCTTCCTTTATGAGTGGATTACTGGCGCAAACCATTATCTTTTCGCTGGCTTCCCTTCTGTTTATTCTCATCCTCTTCTACATGGCCGTTAGAATGAACGCCAGATTTGGATTGTATGAACCGCCAGCAATCACGATTTCCACAGGAGTTTATGCTCCGAAGGTTGGCTTCTTGGGAAAACTCGGTTTTTCTTCGTTAGAGGCTGCAGTGATAAGGAAAGACATTAAGGCATTCACGAGACGACGGGAACTCATGTACATTTTCATAATGCCATTGGTTTTCATACTTATGCCTTTGATGCAGCAGTTGGGATTTTTGGGTGAACCCGCTGCCACGGAGCCTTCTCGGTTCCTTTTCGCTTGGATACTTCTTGGGCCTGGAGCCATAATGGCTGCAATGTTGGGCAGCATGATTGTCGGTGAGGAGGGCAAGGCTGTGTGGCATTTCTTCTCTTCACCCATCACTGCGCGAAGCTTAGTCAAGTGTAAGTATGCCTTTATAATCATCTTTTCATGCGTAGTAACGTTGGTGTGTGGTGTTGTTGGGATTCTAGTCATGTGTCCTTCGCCAGACATTACTGTGGCGTTGTTAATTGAATCCGTTCTGCTAATCTTCGCTTTAGGCGCCGTCTCCCTCGTAATGGGAATAGAAGGAGCTGACTTCACTGAAGTTCCAAGGCCTAGAATGGTTAGGCCGTTAATGTCTCTCGTTAACATGATCTTATGCTTGGTCTTAGCGTCGATAATATTCTCGCCCCTCCTTCTACACGCAGTTTCAATGGAATACATACCTATTCCTGTGCCCCTACCAAAAATAGAGCTCTCCATCGCAGTTTCCGTCAGCGGGGTTATGGCTTTCCTCGTAACCTTTGTGTTCTATCGAATAGCCCTCAAAAGCGCGAGAGAATTCTTGAGAAAAGCAGAGATTTAGACATA
>JACUTN010000017.1 GCA_014859805.1 Candidatus Bathyarchaeota archaeon | reverse complement strand
TAATAGCAATCTTTGAATGGTAAAGTTTATTAGAAAGTGTGCAGTTACGCTTTTAGCCCTTTCAAAGCTCGAAAAACCAATTTTTCAAGTTGGAGGAAACCAAAAGTTTGAAAAAACCCGCATCAAACAATTCCACATATGTATGTTTAAGTGTAAAATTGCGGGAGATGGTTAAGATTGGCTGAAATATCAAAGAATGATATACATCTTCTATTAAAAGCCTTCTTCAAGGAGAAAGGCCTAGTCCGCCAACATTTAGACTCCTACAACGAGTTCATAGACCACGGCATACAAGAAGTGATAGATGAGGTCGGTGAGATTTCAATAGATGTCCCTGAATGCCCATACAAAGTGAAGTTAGGACAGATCTGGATAATAGATCCACACACAAGAATTACCAGCCCATACGTCACAGAGGTCGACGGAACGAAACACGAAATCTTACCCATGGAAGCAAGGCTCCGCAGTCTAACATATGCAGCGCCACTAGCCCTTGAGATGACCCCAGTAATAGACGACAGGGAACAAGACACGGAACTCGTTTATGTCGGAAACATCCCAGTAATGCTAAAGTCAAAATTATGCTTCCTATCACAACTCTCAAGAGAAGAGCTGATAGCCTGTGGAGAAGACCCAAACGACCCAGGCGGCTACTTCATAATAAACGGTTCAGAACGAGCAATGGTGGCCATGGAAGACTTGGCACCCAACCGCATAATAGTGGACATAGACGAAAAAGGAGTAAAACCAGTATACCAAGCAAAGATATTCTCAACAACAGTCGGCTTCAGAGCAAGGATAGAGCTTAAGCTGAAGTCCGACGGAGCTGTGTATGTCTCACTACCCGGCGTACCCACGCTAATCCCGTTCGTCATTTTAATGCGCGCTTTAGGCTCAGAATCAGACAAGGAGATAGCTGAAACAGTTTCCCTAGAAGAAGAGATACAAAGAGAGTTGGAATCCTCATTCGACAAAGCCATAGGCGTAGACACGATAGAAGACGCAATCCTCTTCATTGGAAACCGCGTCGCCCACGGTCAAGTTGAAGAATACCGCATACAAAAAGCCAAGACTGTGATAGATAGAAACTTTCTGCCACACATCGGTAGAACAAGCGAAAGCAGAAGAGACAAGGCCCTGTTCTTAGGCGAAATGGCATGCAGAGTAATTGAACTAAAACTTGGAAGAAGAAAAACAGATGATAAAGACCATTTCAAAAACAAACGGTTAAGGCTTGCAGGTCCGTTGCTTGCAGACCTATTCAGAATAGCCTTCAGAAACCTCTGCAGAGACATGAAATACCAGCTTGAACGCATAGGCGTAAAGGGACAAATAATAACCGTTTCAGTAGCAGTCCGCCCAGGAATAATAACCGAGAGGCTTCAGCATGCCCTTGCAACGGGAAACTGGGGAAGAGGAAGAGTGGGTATAACCCAACTTCTAGATAGAACAAACCACATTTCAACTTTAAGCCACTTACGCAGATTACAATCGCCACTAAGCAGAAGTCAGCCAAACTTCGAAGCAAGAGATCTACACCCAACTCACTGGGGTCGTCTATGCCCAAACGAAACACCAGAAGGCTCAAACTGTGGACTAGTCAAAAACCTGGCCTTGTCAGCATGTATCTCAGTAGGCGTAAACCCTGAGAAAATAAAGCAGATACTCTACAGCATGGGTGTAGTACCTGCAATTGAAGCAAATGCAACCTTAAAACTTTCAGGAGCAAAAGTCTTTGTTGACGGAAACATAGTTGGGTACTGCACTTTCCCAGAAGAATTGATGCTGGAGTTCAGAGAAAGACGAAGAAAAGGTGAAATCTCAACAGAGGTCAACATTGCCTATTTCTCAAAAATTCGCAGCGAGAGAGAAGAAATATATGTTAACTGCGGTCAAGGCAGGGTCAGACGACCACTCATAATAGCTGATAATGGCATACTAAAACTTCAACCAGAACATGTTGATAAAATGGTTTCTGGAGAATGGTCTTGGGAGGACCTTGTTAAAAATGGCATAATTGAATATCTAGACGCTGAAGAAGAGGAAAACGCCTATGTTGCCATAAGCCCTGAAGAGGTAACCCCGGAACGTACACATATGGAAATTGCGACATATATGATCCTCGGGATATGCGCTTCAACAGTCCCTTACGCCGAACATAATCAGTCACCACGAAATTCATATCAAGCTGCAATGGCAAAACAAGCACTAGGCATTTACGCAACGAACTTTGAACAACGTGCAGATTCAAGATCCCACATTTTACATTACCCCCAAATACCCTTAGTGGAAACCGCGTTAATGGATGTAATCGGCTACAAACTTCGCCCCTCAGGACAAAACTGTGTAGTAGCAGTGCTTTCCTTTGAAGGCTACAACATGGAAGACGCCCTAATCTTCAATAAAGCCTCCATAGAAAGAGGCTTGGCACGCTCAAACTTCTACAGAATATATCAGGGTGAATGCCGCCAGTACCTAGGCGGATTAAGAGACAAATTCCTCATACCTGAACCAGGAATACGTGGATACAGAGGAGAACAATATTACAGACTTCTTGAGCCGGATGGAATAATAAGCTTGGAATCAAAAGTTTCAGGCGGAGACGTGCTCATCGGCAGAACAAGCCCGCCAAGATTCCTTGAGGAATACAAAGAGTTTGAGGTCAGAGGCCCCTCAATGCGTGACACATCCGTGGATTTGCGACCATCAGAACAAGGAATTGTTGACTCAGTTTTTGTAACCCAATCTAGGGAAGGCAGCAAACTAGTCAAGGTTAAGGTTCGTGATCAACGCGTACCAGAGCTGGGAGATAAGTTTGCCTCTCGTCACGGACAAAAAGGGGTTATTGGGTTAATCGTTCCACAAGAGGATATGCCCTTCACAGAAGATGGCGTAGTTCCAGACATAATAATCAATCCCCACGCCATTCCTTCAAGAATGACCATAGGGCATTTTATCGAGTCAATGGCTGGAAAAGTTGCTACCATGAGAGGAACACCTGTTGACGGAACACCATTCTCAAACGAAAAGGCTCCGGACATCGGAAAAGCCTTAATTAAATTGGGGTTCAGCCGCACTGGCAGAGAGGTTTTCTACAATGGTATGACAGGTGAGAAATTCGTTGCAGACTTATTCGTTGGAGTAGTATACTACCAGAAGCTGCACCACATGGTTGCGGATAAAATCCACGCCAGAGCCAGAGGACAAGTACAAATGCTGACAAGACAGCCCACAGAGGGAAGAGCCAGAGGAGGAGGCTTAAGATTCGGCGAAATGGAACGTGACTGCTTGATAGGGCATGGAGCAGCAATGCTACTCCGAGACAGATTACTGGAAGAATCAGACAAATACACGTTATACATCTGTGAAAACTGTGGCTACATAGCCTATTACGACATGAGACAAAGAAAATACGTATGTAGACTCTGCGGAGAAAAAGCCAGAATCGCCCCAGTAGTAGTGTCTTACGCTTTCAAGCTTCTCTTGCAGGAATTGATGAGCCTTTGTGTAGTGCCTAAGCTAAAGCTTAAGGAGAAAGCTTAACATGACTTTAGAAGAAACAATCCATAAAGTTGTTGATGAAATCGGTTTCGGTGTGTTTTCACCACAGAACATACGTAGACTCTCAGTTGTGGAAATCCAAACACCAGACACCTATGATGAAGATGGAGCCCCCATAACCGCTGGTTTGATGGATGGTAGGCTGGGAACCCTTGAACCGAGACAAAGGTGCAAAACATGCGGTAATACGGCTATTCGCTGTCCAGGTCACTTCGGTCACATTGAGCTGTCCGTCCCAATAACGCACATTGCATTCACGAAAATTATATACAAGCTTCTGAGGGCAACATGTCGAAACTGTGGACGCATATTACTTTCAGATGATATGATAGGTGAAGTTCAAGCTAGAATTGATAGGGCAAACAAGCTCTTGGGTTTGGTTCCGAACGAAGTCTACAAAACAATAATACGAGACGTACGAGGGAAACAGTGTCCCCACTGTGGAGCAATCCAATACAAAATAACTTTCGAAAAGCCAACAAAGTTCAGTGAAGTAATCCCTGAAAGCGGTTCGCAACCGTTGACCCCTAGCATGGTTCGAGAAAGACTGGAACGCATACCAGACGAAGACCTTGAACTCCTAGGTTTCAATCCGGAAGCCGCACACCCCGAATGGATGGTTCTACAGGTTTTACCAGTTCCACCGGTCTACGTGCGTCCATCAATTACGTTGGAATCAGGCATACGCTCAGAAGACGACCTAACTCACAAACTCGTAGACATAATTCGCATCAACCAAAGGTTAAGGGAAAACATGGATGCTGGAGCACCCACGCTTATAATCCAAGACTTGTCAGAGCTTCTCCAGTATCACGTAACAACATACTTCAATAATGAAACTTCAGGAATACCTCCAGCAAGACATCGTTCAGGCAGAGCGTTAAAGACGCTCTCACAAAGACTGAAAGGAAAAGAAGGAAGATTCAGAAGCAACCTTTCAGGGAAAAGGGTTGACTTTTCGGCACGAACAGTGATTTCTCCTGATCCAAGCTTGGACATAAACGAGGTTGGAGTTCCGCTTGAAGTTGCAATTCGGTTATCAGTGCCCGAAAAGATCACGGAGTGGAACATTGAAGAAATGCGTAAACTCGTGGTAAACGGACCTGAAAAATACCCTGGCGCACTTTACATTATTAGACCTGATGGTAAACGTATAAGACTTGAATTCGTTGTTGACAGAGAAAAGGTTGCGGAGGCTTTAGAGCTAGGCTTCATTGTGGAAAGGCATCTCAAAAATGGCGACATAGCCATATTCAACCGTCAGCCTTCGCTTCACCGCATGTCAATTATGGCTCATTGTGTGCGTGTTCTACCGTATAAAACGTTCCGTTTACACCTTTGTGTCTGTCCACCCTATAACGCTGACTTCGACGGAGATGAAATGAACCTTCACATACCGCAAAGCCAAGAAGCACAAACAGAAGCACGCCTACTGATGCAAGTTCAGGATCAAATATTATCACCAAGATTTGGAGGCCCAATAATAGGCGCAATCCGAGACATTGTAACAGCCTCATACCTATTCACAAGAAAATCAAATTATCTAACAAAAAATGAAGTCAGCAAACTACTGATAGCAACGGGATATGACGGACAATTACCAAAGCCGAAAATCAAAACGCCCCAACCATTATGGAGTGGCAAACAGATTTTCAGCCTGTTTTTTCCCAAAGATTTAAACTACGCTTTGAAGGCAAACATCTGTCAAGGATGCGACAAATGTCTCAAAGAAGACTGCCCCTACGACGCCTATGTTGTTGTCAAAAATGGTGAACTCATAAGCGGCGTCATAGATAGACGCTCAATAGGTGCTGAACAGTCGGAAACCCTACTCCACAGGATAATAAAGGATTATGGATCAGAAGCTGGACGCGAATTCCTGAATAAGATAACACGTACATTGAAGCTTTTCATAACTATGCGAGGTTTCACATACTCATATGACGAACTGGTTTTGTCCCCAAATGCTGAAAACAAAATAAGAAGAACCATGGACAAAATTGAGAAAAGAACAAAAGAACTGATAGATAAATACCGTAAAGGCACCTTACAAAGGCTTCCTGGACAAACCCTCGAAGATTCATTTGAAATATACGTGATGAACGAATTAGCCAAAGCAAGGGACCAATCTGGAAAAATAGCTGACGAGGACTTCACCATTGAAAATTCAGGCATAGTAATGACACGAACTGGCGCCAGAGGATCAAATCTAAACATTGGACAGATGAGCGCGTGTGTGGGACAACAAGCAGTACGTGGGAAACGGATAATGCGTGGATATCGGGACCACGCCTTGCCACACTTCAAGCCAGGCGATCCAAGCCCAAAAGCAAGAGGCTTCGTTTATTCCTCATATCAAAAAGGACTCGACTCCGTTGAATTTTTCTTCCACGCCATGGGTGGCAGAGAAGGCTTGGTTGACACTGCCGTTAGAACACAGCAAAGTGGATACATGCAAAGAAGATTGATTAACGCATTGGAGCATCTACGCTTAGAATATGACGGCACGGTTAGGACTTCTTCTGGAGACATAATCCAATTCAAATATGGTGAAGATGGTGTAGATCCAGCAAAAAGCGACCACGGAAAAGCCGTGAACGTAAGCCGACTAATTGAACAGATAAAAATTGCAATGAGGAAAGGCACACCAGCGTCACCTGAATACATTGAAAAACACTTGAAGGAATTCGAAGACCAACTCACACCTTTGCTCATCAAGGAACTTAAACAGGCTTTGGCAAAAGCAAAACTAACCAGAGTTGGTGTGGAAAAAGCAATAAGATTGACAGCTGAGCATTATAAACGTGCTTTGATGGAACCAGGTGAGGCAGTGGGCATAGTTGCAGCTCAGTCAATAGGTGAACCTGGCACACAGATGACCCTCAGAACATTCCACTACGCAGGAGTTCGAGAACAAAACGTAACCCTAGGACTGCCAAGACTTATAGAAATCGTTGACGCAAGGAAAATACCATCTACACCCATCATGACGATATACCTGACTAAAAAATATAGAAAGAGCAAGGAAGCCGCAACGGAAATCGCCCGTAACATAATTCACACGACATTGGAAGATCTAGCACAAGCGATCTATGAAGACCCCATAAGAGAAGAAATACTAGTGGAACTTAGCAAAACAATGATGGAAGATAGAAGAGTAACACTTAAAGAATTGACGAATCTGTTGGAGATACCGAACTGTACCATAAAAGCAAGCGGCAACCGAGTGCATATAAAACCGGAAAAAGCTGAAAACATCAAAAAGTTACTTCCCAAAGTTTTCTCCTTCCACATTAAAGGTGTGCCTAAGATAAAGCGTGTGTTGGTCACAGAAGAAAGTGGAGAATGGGCCATAAGAACTGATGGGTCAAATCTCCCTAAAGTTTTGGACATTTCTGCAGTAGAGTCCTCGCGAACAACAACAAATAACGTTCACGAAATAGCTAAGACTCTTGGAATAGAAGCTGCTAGGAACGCTTTAATATATGAGGCTGAAAACGTTTTGGAGGAACAAGGTTTAGATGTTGACGTCCGGCACGTGATGCTTGTTGCGGATATTATGACATCTACAGGTGATCCGCAGCAGATAGGTAGGCATGGAATAAGTGGAAAGAAATCAAGCGTTTTAGCTAGAGCCGCTTTCGAGATAACAGTTCCGAATATTGTTGATGCATCTGTGAGGGGTGAAAGCGACCCATTGGGTGGTGTAACCGAAAACGTAATAGTAGGGCAATCCATACCAATTGGTACGGGACTCGTTGAACTATATATGTCAACATCTCAATTGAAGAAGGAAAACAAATGATAGACATAGATAAGGCGATTAAAACAGTTGTAAAAACAGGTAAAGTGTCTTTCGGCGCGAAATCCACCATACAGAACGCAAAAACCGGAAAAGCCAAACTGATAATTTCAGCGGCTAACTGCCCGAAAAACACACGTGAAGACATAGAATACTATTGTAAGCTTTCAAATGTTCCTCTGATCACCTATAAGGGTTCATCCATAGACTTGGCTGCTGTGTGCGGCAAGCCCTTTATTGTTTCAGCATTAAGTATAAAAGAGCCCGGTGACTCAGAAATTCTTAGGTTAATAGAAAAGGCGGAGCCAGAGGAGTCTTACGGAGGAACTGAATGACTAGTGGAATAAAGTTCACAAGCAAGGAAATGCGGTATATATCATTGTTTGAGAGCATAACTGGGGCTAATGTTAAAGACTGCATAGTTAATGAGGAGCAGAGCCGTGTAATTTTTGTTGTCAAGGAAGGTGAGATAGGGATGGCTATTGGAAGGGGTGGAAGAAATATACACACGTTGGAGAGAATGACAGGTAAAAAACAGGAAATAATTGAGTATTCAGAAAAACCTGCACAATTCATCAAAAATGCTTTGAAACCAGCGATGGTTAAGGAGGTTCGCATTACAGAGAGACCTAACGGGAAGACAATGGCTGTTGTAACAGTTAATCCCAGAGATAAGGGCGTTGCCATAGGGAAAAATGGGAAGAATGCTGAACGCCTCCGTTTTTTGGCTAAGAGATACTTTCAAATAGAAAATGTAAGCATAACCTGACCTTTTAAGAGAATAAGAACATGAAGACTCGACTGTTGTTGTATATTCCATTTCTTTTGTTTATGTTTATCAATTGTGTCAGTGCGGAAGAAGAACCTTTTGTGGATAAGTTTTTAGGCAGTCCGTTGCTTGTTCTCGTGGCAATAATTGTGATCGATATTATAGCATTGATTTATCATAGAATAAGAAGATAAACGCTTTTAGGTTTCAGTGCTTAAAACAAGGTCGATGAGTGCTTTCTGATCAACCTCAGTATGGGTTCTCCAGTCAAGATATAATTGTTCATTTTCATCCTGCATTAAATACCCGTAACGAATGTATCTATCGATGTTTATTCCAACCTTCCATCCTGGAAGTTTGTTTTGCAGCAGTTCTTGAACTTCTTTTCGTGTTGCTTTTCCTTTTTTGGACATTATGTATGCGATTGTTACTGCTAGTCCTGCGAGGTCGTCGATTCGCCAACCCATCATCTTGGCTTCTTTTGGTGTTAATTCACCTCTTAACGTTATGCAGAACCTAGCTTTGTTCAACTGGTCTAAAGTTGGTTTCTCAGGTGATTTCTCTCCTTCAAAAACCGTTTTCACCTGTAAATCGAAAGGTTTCAGATGTTTGTCTAGAACTTTGAGGACTTTTGGGTAGTCTGAGCCTAGAGCTTTCCGAAGTTCCCATCCCTTTACTCCGGGTTTTCTGTGTTTTCGATAGAAGAGGAGGTGAACTGCCCTCTTGATTTTGTTCGCGTAGTAGGCTTTTCTTCTACTCATTTAGCTCGCCTCTCTTCCATTTCATCCAGTGTTCGGCTGTGATTGCTATGGGTATTGAAACCAACTGTTTTTCTCCGATTTTGGTCAATGGTTTTTCGTAGGGTTTGATGAACATTTCTTCCTCCAATGGATAGATTTCCAGCG
This sequence comes from Candidatus Bathyarchaeota archaeon, assembly GCA_014859805.1. Classification (GTDB taxonomy): domain Archaea; phylum Thermoproteota; class Bathyarchaeia; order Bathyarchaeales; family Bathycorpusculaceae; genus SOJA01. The sequence goes on along the minus strand of JACUTN010000017.1, from coordinate 4,064 downwards.
TTGCATAGCCGTATGTGACTAAGAAACTTGTCATGAAGGCTTTGTGCACGGTTTCCTCATAGGTTTCTGCGCCGATAAAGTTCCAGTATCGGATTTTGCCGTTTTCACCCTTTTCTTCAACTTCTCCCTTCAATTTGTGCCAGAACTTTTCAAGTTCTTCTGAGAATGCCGTGTCGCGCATGAATCGTTGTCTTATCAGTTCTTCTCTTGTTGCTAGACCTGTTTTGATTTCTTCAGGGAAAAGTTGTTTCCACCTTTCATTTAGCGGCAGTAGGCTTTTCCAATATTTGATTGCTTCTGCTAGGCTGTGAATCGAGATTTGTTCCAATTCAACTGTTGGATGCCAAGCCTTAACGAAAATGTTGACAATGTCTTCTTTACTTATGCGGGTGAGTTTCTCCTCTAAAAGAAATGGGTCAGTGTAAAGTGATGTTGAACGATGTTTAACCCACTCGCTTTGAAGCTTTATGACTGAGGCTAAATGATGGATTGTTTCAGCATCTAAACACAGGTCTTCTGGTAGTTCCCATTCTGGGAAGTACTCTTTAACTACGCTTATGACTTCGTCAACATCCATGAGGAACGGGTCTAGGGAACGTTTCTCCACAGACGCGCACATCTCAATTATTCTTTGAAGCTTTTCTCTTCCAAGTTTTGTCCGCGTTCTTTTCGACTGCATTAGGCAACCTCTCTGATTATCGATTTCCCTTCGATGTTTTGCACTGTGATTATGTTTACTTCTTCCTTTGTGAAGGTTATCTGGCTGGGAGTAAGAACAACGTATTGGGCGTTTTCGTCTTTAACTGTTGAAACAAGCATCTTTGCAATTATTTCACGGTTTTTCGGGTCCATGTGGATGTCGTATTCGTCAACAGCACGGAAGGGTGAACGGACATGTTGTTGTAAGGCGAGTAGAAAGCTTATGGTTGCTGTTGTTCTTTCTCCACCGCTCTGTGTGTAAGCGTTGAGTGGAACTGGTTTGCTGCCTTTGAAGCCTACGAGAATTCCCAGTCCAGCAGCCTCTATATCTTGTTCATTGACGAGCCTGACTTCTCCAAGGGCTTGAGCTTGTCCGATAATCTTTTGATATTGTAGGCTTACGCGGTCTAATAGGCTTCGAATTACTGTTCGCCAAGCCTGCATCCGTGTTTTAACTTCTTCCAGTGCTTTCTCACGGTTTTCAGCAACCAGTCTTGCCTTCTCCTTCAACTCTAGGTAAAGCTTTGAATAAGATTCATACATGCGTTCTATGTCTTCAGAAACGTCTGAAAGGGCTGCCAAATGTCCGTCTGTAACTCTAATCTCGTCAAGAATTTCACTAACACTTTTTATTACTGCAATTCTAGGTCCTGTCTGCTCCGCTTTTTTCAATGATTCATCCAAGTAGGTTTTTGCGTCTCTCAGTTCTCTTTCCAATCTTTCAAGTTCAGCCTTTATGTTTTCTTGGCGATATTGAAGCAATGCTAGGTTAATTCTGTTGTCCAGAACTTGACTGCGAATTTTTTCAACCTGTTCTTCCAAGCTTCCCATTGCTTTTTTATTTTTATCTATCTCTGGGTTCAGCTTTGAAAGTTGCTGATTGAAGTTCTGTATGAGCATCTTCACGTTTTCGCTTTTTAGGAGTTTAAATCGTTCTGAAACAGTTTCCTCAAAGCCTTGAATTGTCAAAGGAGCTGGGTTTCCGCTTTGAATTGCATTCTCTAGCATTGCCGTTTCTTTCAGCAGCTCCTCACATAGGGAGATTGTCGAGTCGCTTTTGGCTTTTTCACGTTCAAGGCTTAAACGGTCGTCAAAAAGATTTTTCCATTCATCCTTTAGTTTTTCAAGCTGGTTTTGCTCAATTTGAACTTGATCTGTTACCTCTTTGTTTTCGTCTTCAATCTGGTTTAAGACAGCTTGTTCTTTTTTCCTCTTTCCTTCAAACTGTTTAACTGTTTCTTCTCTTCTTACCGCTTCTGCCCACGCGAGTTCCCTTTCCAAGAATCTCCGTTTAGTCCGCAACTGTTTTTTCTCTTGGTATCTGTCGTATTGTTCTCTCCAGTAGTTTAGTGTCTGTTCGGCTGATTCCAGAAGTTTGCTTACTGAACTCTCTTGGCTTGATGTGCGTGTCAACTTCTTTTGGGCTTTAAGCACATTTTTGCGGTAGGATTCAAGTCCAACGGCAGCCTCAACCATGCATAACTTTTCTTGTGGAGAAAGCACAGTGAATTGTTCAACCATGTTTTGATGCATTATAATAAGCATGTTGTCAGGGTCAACGCCCAGCCTAGCCAAAAGTCTTTCAACTTCAGCTTTTGTGGCTGCCCTGTTCTCAAGTGCAAACCAGTACTTGCCGTCCCGCCTTAAACTACGTGTAAGGAAAATCTGGTCTTTCCTAAATTTTGGAACGGGTCTACGTTTACCTCTCTTCGCGTTATCCAGAATCAGCGTCACACGTGCTTGATCTCTTCCCCAACGGATCAAATCACTCAATTTTCTAGACCGCTCAGTGTAAGACTGCCCCAAAGCCACAGAGATAGCCAACAAGAGCGAAGATTTTCCAGAACCATTAGGTCCGCAAACTACGTTTACGCCTGATTTAAACGGTACCCTAGCGTATTCGTAGCTCATGAAACTTTCTAGGATTACCTCTTGAATCAGCATTGACGTAGTTGCCTCTTTAGCGTAGTAATAGAGTTGAAAATCCCTTATTAAAACAATTAGGCTAGGTTTCAATCAAAGCAAAGTCTAGAAGCACAAAACTTTTACATATACTTTTACAGATAAGACGCATGAGGTTAAGCTATGGTTGTTGCTGGTAAAGTCTTTAGGCTTGTTGAACCGCTTTCGCTGGCTGAAACTGGGTCTATGCTTGAGGGATACCATACGGAAGAGCCTTACGAGGAAGGTGACTACAAATTTACGCTTGTGACCGAGGTCGTGGGACTTCTGCCAAAGGAAAACATGCTTAAAGGAGTCTACTCGCATGATCATGTGATTAATGTTTTCCACAGGGGGAAGGTCATGCCACTACCAAGAACGGTTGAAGCCCTCTTTAGCTTTTCTGAACATGAAGGTACTATGTTTTTGACTATAGTGGAGAAGAAAAGCTTAGCCAATTTTATGGCAAACAAGCTGAGCGAGATTCTCTTTGAGAAAAAGGGCGGTGTAGTAGAAGCCAGAATTTCGCCAGAAACCTTAAGGGAATTCCATCTTAAAAATCCTGAAGACACGAAAATCACGTTTTTTGACAACGTTGACATTCCAAACGTGAACAAACTTTCGCTTTATGGACCAGACCTGATAAACACTTCGCTTTTTGAGGACTATGGCAAGCATGGTGACTTGTGGTATATTGTTGCGAGGTCGAAGAAATACGGCTACGTGGTGGGTGTAACAAGAGACGCCTCGGTAACGATATTTAATCTGACAGAAAAAGAAAAGTATTTAGAATATGTGACAAAGGAGATATACCCGCTAACCATGTAGTTTTTCCGCACTAACCAGAGCTGAAACTTGCAGGGCGCGGACACTTAAATACGGAACAAGCAAGATCACACTTTTTGCTTTGCCATTGCATACAAGGTTAATTCCAAAATGTCTCCATGTTCCCAGCAAGAAACTCCTCACCACACAACCCCTTAACCCACCTTCCTCAACCATCCACAACCTTCCCACACCGAAATCCAACGCAACCTAAGCCGTACTAACCTTCCATTTATGAAAAAAAGCTCAAAGCAACCAGATCAGAAAACCCTAGGGGGTAGACTAGAATAACGAAAGAAGAAAAAACGCTGATAGACATCTTGATGTCTCACTTCTACTCTTCCAGCGCGCACACATAGAGATTAGTTTTAAATACAATTTCCTTTAAATAACTACGATGGTGCAACATAATTGAATGTAGAAAAGCCTTCACGTGAACTATCTATTGGCGAAATTCTTTCGCTAACGTTAAACCTTTACCTTTCCAAGTTCTTACAGTTTTTCTTGCCCTTTCTAATTGCCGGAATAATAACAGGTCTTTCCACTTATGCAATAATGTCCTCTTTTCCTCTACCAAAACAGCCAAGCCCAACGGCTCC
>JACUTN010000157.1 GCA_014859805.1 Candidatus Bathyarchaeota archaeon | reverse complement strand
AGATAGACGATTACACTTGGCGCATTCCAAAATATAAGTCTGGCATGCGAGTTCCCGGCGTGGTTTTTGCAGACAAAACCTTATTGGAAAAGATTCAGATGGACAGAACCCTTGAACAGTGCTCAAACGTGGCTCATTTACCAGGCATCTACAAATACGCTATAACATTGCCTGACGGCCACGAAGGTTACGGTTTTCCAATAGGCGGCGTGGCAGCAACAGACTACGATGAGGGCGTAATTAGTCCAGGCGGAGTGGGCTATGACATAAACTGTGGAGTTCGCCTAATAACAACAAACCTATCGGAACAAGACATCAGACCAAAACTCGCTGAATTAACAAACAGCATTTTCAATAATGTTCCGTGCGGACTTGGAAGCCGACGAAAAGACTTCGCAGTTTCAACGCATGACTTGGACAGATTACTCATGGAGGGTGTCCAATGGGCTATTGACCAAGGATTAGGTTGGTCTGAAGACGCTAAACACCATGAGGAACAAGGATGCATGAAGAATGCAAATCCAGACAAGGTTTCAACAAGAGCGAAAAACAGGGGACTGCGGCAAGTCGGCACTTTAGGTTCGGGAAACCACTTCCTTGAAATCCAAAAAGTGGACAAAATCTACGATGCAAAAACAGCTAAAACCTTTGGAATTGAACAGGAAGGACAAGTAACAGGTATGATCCATTGCGGTTCAAGAGGCTTCGGCCATCAAGTATGTTCAGACTATTTGAGGGTTATGGAAAGGGCTGTTCACAAATACAAGATTGTGTTGCCTGATAGGGAACTTGCGTGTGCACCTGGAAACAGCAAAGAAGCTGAAGATTATTATCAAGCAATGGCGTGTGCCGTTAACTACGCGTTTGTAAACCGTCAAACAATAATGCATTGGGTTAGACAGAGCTTCCGACAAGTCTATAAAGTGGACCCAGAAAAATTTGGGCTAAATCTTGTGTATGATGTTGCCCATAACATTGCGAAGATAGAGAACCACAAGGTCGATGGAGATAATGAGAAAAAAGTTTGGGTGCACAGAAAAGGTGCAACGCGTGCCTTTCCACCGGGGCATCCAGATGTTCCAGCGGAGTACAGGGCTGTGGGGCAGCCGGTGCTTATACCTGGAAGCATGGGGACTAGTTCGTGGCTTCTTGTTGGCACGGAGAAAGCCATGCAGTTAACTTTTGGGTCTACTGCTCATGGAGCGGGAAGGATGATGAGTCGGCGTGCTGCCAAGCGAAGATTTTGGGGTGGAGACGTAAAGAAAGCTTTGGAGCAACGCGGAATTCACGTTAGAGCTGCGAGTGCGGTTGTCTTGGCTGAGGAGGCAGACCCAGCTTACAAGAATGTGGATATAGTTGTAGGTGTAAGTGATAGTTTGGGAATAGCGACAAAAGTTGCCAGATTTGTTCCTTTGGGGGTTGTGAAAGGCTGAATTCACCTCATTCTCTTTTCTTGGTTTTTCTTGTAAGTTTCAATTCTTCTGTGGCTTGCGCCTTTTGCAACTCTTTCATGTACCAAGATCTCTGCCTTGCATAGTGAATGCTTAAGGCTATTCCTAAGCAAATTAGTACAAGCCCGACTGTTGTTAGGGATAAGCCTAAAAGGCTGTAGGGATGATGTGTTATATAATAGGGGATTATTAGAAACCATTCGGGATCTTCAACTGATATTACGGTTTCAAGTAAGCCTCCCACAAGAAATATGGAGCCAATTACGATCAGAAAATACCCAACTGTTTCATTATGCCTTGATTCTTCCGCTTTTTCATGTAAATACTCGCTAAAAAACATCAAGTTCACGATTTGACACAAAGGAAAGTCATGTATAAATCTTATCGCAGATTCCGAATATCCGCTGTAATGTCGAGATTATGAAACGACATTTATATCAAGGGCTGAACAATAATTTAGTGAATTCCTTGCGTTTGCCAGTGGTTTAAATGACCATCAAAGATGAATGCGGGATATGCGGTAGGGTTTTTCCGTACAGTTATCTTAGGCGATGTCAGAGGTGTGGACGTTTGTTCTGCAGAGACTGCATGGTGCCAGATGTTTCAACGGGTGATCCTACAAAAATGCTTTGCCTGAATTGTGCAAGGAGAGTTGTTTCACCACGTTCCTTTAGCAAATATGAGAAGCTTAAACGCTACTTGAAATAT
>JACUTN010000156.1 GCA_014859805.1 Candidatus Bathyarchaeota archaeon | reverse complement strand
CGCCTACGCGACAAGGTCCTAAGCCTTGCTCCTTTGACCACTCGGACACCCCCGCGCAACCCAGAGATTCAAAACTGAAATATTGATCCCTTTTATATTTACTTAACCGTCAAGGCTGAAACCCTTAAAACATAAAAAACCGTTTCACTAAATAATTGCATATGTGCCTCGGTGGCCTAGCCTGGTTGGGCATCGCCTTGGTAAGGCGGCGGTCGCGGGTTCAAATCCCGCCCGAGGCTCCAAATTTCTGAAAAGAACCATGAATTAGGTTTATTCTATTTCGTTTATGGTTTCAACTAACCTATGGAGTTTACCGTAGCCTTATGTAAAGACTGATGAAAATTTCCATACTTAACAAAAGCCTATGCGGTTCGATTTTAAACGGCAAACAACGAAAATTGAAAATGTAAACAACTTTTAAGTCATAAAAGGGGAGCACAGACATAGAACTTTTAAACTGAAACGTTAGATTAGTAGTTGGGACTAAGCATGAAGGAAATAGTCAAAAAAGTGAAAACTTTAAAACCCTTCGATGTTGACAAGGTTACCATAAAGAAAGATCACTATTTTCGTAATGCTTACATAATTGATCTTCCTCTGGATTCTATGCCAGATCACGTTTGGCAGGACATTTTTGAACAGAAATGGAAATCAAGCAGACATTTATGGGATAGAAAACTTTTCGTGATAGGTGATAAACTTAGGCTTGTAACAACAGCAGATGAATTTGGAGACAAACTTGATTGGGTTGAACGAGTCATAAAGGAGACCAACAAAGGTATCGACGAGCATAACCTTATGGTTCGAAAGGAAGAAGAAATAAGAACAAAAGAAGAATTGGAGAAACAAAAAATATGGGAAGAAAAATCAAAAATGGAAATGATGAGGGATACTCTGAGAAAAAGATGTATCTAGGTCGAAGAACTTCGCACACTTCTTTCGAAGTTCATAGAGCGTTTGTGCAGAGAAGTCAGCGCGCTTAAAGAAGCAAAAAGGAGTAAGAGAAAATTAGGGATTAATCGATTTCTCTGATACATGGAAACGCTTGTTGGAACTCTACCATACAGGAAGTCTGTTTCTGATTATCTAGGATGTTTCGTTAATAGTGTTCCATGTAATTTGTGAGTATCTGAGACTTCCAAAAAGCATTGCGTATAACTTTGGATAATTTATATATCCATAAAGGCTAAATGAAGATAGAGAGGGAACCCATTGCCGTTTGATGAACCCCTAATTTATGGATTGATAGCATTAGGGGCGATTCTCGCTTGTTCAATAATTATTTATACCATGAGAAGGTGGGGAAAAAAGAAAGAAAAACTTTCTGAAGAAGAAAAACCAAAAATGGAATTGAAAGCGTTGCCGTTCAGAATTGAGAGGAGTATCTCTCGAGAAGATGCAACACATGCAAGGGAAGAACTTAGAACCCTAGATTTGGAGAGAGAGATTTTAAGCGGCGCTATCAGGCGACTCTATGAAGCTCATGCAGAAGGCAAAATAACAGAAGAAGAGAGGGAAAGAATTGCACAGACATATAAATCTCGAATCATGACAGTCAAGGAAGCCATCTCAAAAGACGAATCTTTAGTGGCTCTACACGAATTGGAAGCCATGCAAGAAGACTTGATGAAACTTTTCAGCGAACGCTTTGACGAATTAAGCACAAAAGTTGATGAACTACGCTCAACGGTCGAAGTAAGACCAATAAAAGAAATAGCCATACCAATCGCCAAAAAACCACCAACACTCGCTGAAAAACCCGCCAAAAAAGAAAAAAGAGCGAAGAAACCAGCTAAACCAAGCCCGAGAACAGAAGCAGAGAAAAGAATAGAGAAAATCAGAGCAGAAGTAGAAAAAGTTTTGGAAAAACTGGGGCAGATGGAAATTGAAACCTAAGAAAGAATGGATAGAAGAAGCGAAAAGAAACGCAGCATTAGCAGCGGTCAAACACGTCAAAGACGATTTTGTAATAGGCTTAGGCAGTGGAAGCACGGCCGCCTATGCAATCGAAGAAATCGGAAACAGAATAAAACGTGAAAAAACATGTGTTTCAGCCGTTCCAACCTCATATCAAGCCTTCATGTTAGCTGTTAAACACGGAATCCCCATAACAACACTAGAAGAGCATCCGATACTGGATTTAACAATAGATGGAGCAGACCAGATAGACGACGAACTAA
>JACUTN010000016.1 GCA_014859805.1 Candidatus Bathyarchaeota archaeon | reverse complement strand
CCTTGAACAAGCAGCACCAGACAAACCTGAAAAATCATGGTGGATTGACAGAAAGGAAACTGAAGACGGAAAAATGGTTGTAAGAAGCACATTCACAAGAAAGAATACACTAAGACACACGCTAAGCCTTGACCTATTCTATGATGTTTACAAAAATGGTAAACTATTGGAGAGATATCATGAATACGGAGAAGTTGCAACGATATCTAAAGACGAAATTGTCAGGTCGCTGGAAGAAACAGGCTTTGAAGTAGTCAATGTTTACGGCGATTTTGACAAATCAAAATACCGAAAAGATAGCACTAGACTAGTTTTGGTAACGAGAAGAAAATAGCATAATAATAGAGATCAATTTCGGGCAAATGAATTTGACGTAAGATTGGTAAACTTAGAATTAGTGTGTAGTTGCCAATGCTCTTACTTGCCTTTTCTTCTCCGGCATTTCCACAACTCTAATTTCTACACGATCTAAGGTATATCTCGCTGCCTTTTTTGCTTCTCTTTTCGTTCTATACTTCCCTTTCAGTTCGATCCACGGTAGGGTTTCGTCAATTTTTATCCATACTGCATACAATTTTTTTTCACCGTTGTCAAGACGTGAGAAGAGGGTTAGAGTCTGGATGATTAAAACGGTTATGAATTCTGAATATGGATTCTTGTTAAGTTTCTTGTGTTTGGAAACTTATTTAAAGGGTTTTGTATCATGTTGTAGGGTTTAGGAGCGAATATGAAGGTGGAGCTTGAAGGCTCAGTAAAAAAGGCTCTGTTGAAGGGGTGTCTATGGATGGGCGAAAGCGAAGGAAGCCCAGAGGGTGGACAAGATGAGGCTAGCCAACAGCCTAAACTACGCTCTACCGCTGAAGTTTCTAAAAGAAGCCTTTATTGCATTTTCCTTCAACATTGGCGGAATACTCGCTGGCTTCATAGTTGCTTCTCAACTTAATGTCTTTCAGCTTTCTCCATGGGCTATTGCAGTATACCCTGCCATCTTAACTGCGAGAGGTGTGATAAGCGGTTTGTTTAGTGGACGCTTAAGCACCGCACTGCATATTGGCACAATTCATCCGAGACTTCGTGGCAACACAAAAAACTTCTACATGCTTTTCAAATCCATAATAGTCATAACTTTAGAAACAAGCGTTGCGATGAGCTTGGTCTCCATGATTTTTGGAACCCTGTTCTGGGGGATAACCTTCGCAGACTTTTCTGACATTTTGATAGTCATATCGGCAACCATGGTCTTAGGGTTAGCAAACTCCCTGCTTACAATTGAAATCGCATTCATTTCTTTCAAGAAGGGGTTAGACCCTGATGTGATCGTATATCCAGTAATGTCTACAGTGGCGGATATAGTCATAACGTTGTGTTATGTTTTCACGCTTAACTTGTTCTTTTTGTTCGGTTCCGTTGGCAGGTACATTGTTATTTTTTTTGGGGTGCTGCTCATTACCCTTGCTTTGGATGTTTTGCCAAGGTGCATCCACGACCAAGGATTCATCAAAACAATTAAAGAATCTCTCTTAACACTGGTGTTCGTAGCCTTTATTGTTAACGTCACTGGAACAGTTTTAAAGGATATTAGTGAAATCGTGGGTAGTAGAAAGGAAATTTATACCGTTTATCCAGCTTTGATTGACACGGTAGGGGATGTTGGTTCAGTTGTTGGTTCTACAGCTACGACAAAGCTGGCGTTGGGTTTGCTTAAGCCTTCTTTTCATGCAATACGGAATCATGTAGCACGAATTTCTGCCACATGGGCTGCGTCAATGGTTATGTTCATTGTATACTCCGTTTTGTCGCTGCTTACGCAAGGCATGTTCACGTTGAATGCATTTCTAACTTTTTCTGCCCTTTTACTTGCAGCAAACGTAATTGCGGTTTCTGCCATAGTTTTAATATCTTATGCTGTTGCAATCTTGACTTTTAAAAGAGGGTTAGACCCTGATAATTTTGTTATTCCAATTGAAAGTTCCCTTGCAGACAGCATAACATCCATCGCTTTACTTGTTGCTTTGTTCTTGGTAAACTATCTGGTTTAGGAAGAGTTGAAAAGGAATGAAAACAGTGAAAAACAAAGTAACTATTCTGAATGACGGAAGGGTTGAAATAATATTTGGAAACTTCTAAACTACTTGGAATTGTTGAAGAACGGTTTGAAAAACTTAGGGAAGAAGGTAAAAGCTACTTAAAAAGCGTAGTTAATCTTAAATCCTTAGTTCAGCGATGAGAAATTATGGTCTTATATGTGGTGTATAGAGCTCCAAGAGAGTCCAAGAATAGAAGCGTTATTCCTCATCGTTTGAAAGCATTGGGCTGTAGACGGGTGCGCAGGTCTTTTTGGGAGGTTGACGAAGAAAAAGTTAATAGGGTTTTGAAGGTGCTTGAGAGGAATCAGCCGATACTTTTGAAAAGGGTGAGGGAGATTAGAAAGCCTCGATTTGTGAGAAATAAGGCAGTCTCTGAGCTTGGAAGCTTGGTTATTGTTATGTACGCAACTCCAAAGGAGGCAAAAAGGGAAAAGATAAGGAATTTTCTTAGGAAGGCGCCCTACATTCGTCTCTGTCGTTCCGTTTATGCTTTTTCTCAGAAGCATTCACTTTTTGATAAGAACAACGAGTTGGTTGACGCTCTGAAGTTTACAGACTTTATTAAAGGAATCCGAGAAGATGTCAAGGTTATTCCGCGAGTAGTTATTGTAAATAAAGGTTCCATTGAAAGACTTTTGGAAGAAACAAGACAGCGAGTTGAAAATGAGATTTCTGACATAATTAGATGTTGTAAAGAACTTTACAATAAAGCCCTTGCGGGAGAACATGAGGTGAGGCGAATACGCGATTCGCTTTCAAAGAACAGAAGAAGATTCATAGCAGTAAAAAAAGTAGCTGCTTTTTATGGAAAATGGTTGGGAATGGACTTTTCAACGAGCTTAATGAAGGCATATAGAGCCGTTAAAAAGGTTAATTCCATTCTTAACAGAAAATAGGAGATAAAAAGAACAATCAGGGCACCTCATGTGTTTTGGGAAGGTTAATATATATTGCTGAGAACATATGTAACAGAAATCTCGAAGATACAGAGAGTTAAGGCTTCTGGTTTTCTCCGGAAATTGGTTAAAATGCCTATAGTGAAGGGAATGAAAAATCTAAAACTGCCAAGTAAAATGAGAATAACTATTCGCTCTCGAAAATTTGTGAGATTCTCACAGAAACGCACTAGATTTTACACGAAATATGCCACTGTTATCTTGAAAGCTTTAAGAAATCCCTTGTTTCAAAAGTTTCTCGATTGGATGTTAAAAAGAGAAAGCATCGAGGAAAGTATGATTACGAACGTTCAAGTCAGGTTGTTTCCGTTTCGAAAGAAGAACGGAAAGGGACTTGCTGGAAGATGTAACAGTAGAGGCGAAATCTTGATTTATCCAAAAAGGCTGGGATTTTGTCGAAAACTGATACGGAAATGTGGGAAAGAAAATGTTTACTTTTACATTAAGAGCAGAGCCAAAGCCGCGTTAATACATGAGCTTCTACACTTGAAATATTTAGACAATGAAGACAAGGTTAGAGAACTAACAAGGAAATATTTCAACATCTTTATTCAACATCAAAACACACAAAACTCGAATGCGTACAACGTTCTAAAAATGTTATTCACGCAGTAAAACGTGTTCTACTTCCTGTTTTTCAGCTTCTAGCGCCCGTTGATGCCTTAAATATCTATTCTAGAGCTAAAGCAGAGCAAGATGACTCTAACTACTTATGCAGTTACGACATATTTCCCGAGAGATAGTTGAGATACCACTAATAGAATAAACTACGCGATGACCACAGCGAATATTCCCAGATCAGGCAAAACTTCACAAGTAATTCGTTTCACCACCCAATTTTGGTTCTCTTCTGACAAATAGAGGTAGGAACGCCACCTATCTTAATCAAAGACAGCGAATATGCCCCTTTTTGCCAAAAGGTATCCTATTTTGTTTATTATCCCGAAAAAATCAGTTTTCCGATTCGTTTCTCCATTAAGGAATCCTTATTTGAATATTGCCAAGCTACAGTCTCTCGAGGATGCCAAACAAGAAAAGCATAATGAGGTGAAAAGCATGGTTGAGGAAGAAGAATGGGAATGGGAAGAGGAAGAAGAAGAGGAAGAAGAAAAGAAAGAGGAGTGGTAGGCTAACTCGAGGCTTTTGCCACGTAACACCCTTTTTTCTATGTTAAAACTTGAAACGTCCTTAAAGGAGATAATTGCAAATGGCTAGGTGTCCTATATGTGGAAAAGAAGTCGGAAAACCGAGCAGGGAGTGGGATTTAGGTAAAATTCATGTTAAACAATATGAGTGTTGCGGAAAAAAGTTCCGTGAATACGAAAAGAAGGTTTAGGAGTCAAGGAGTATCCGCCATGGGTCTACTTGGCTGGTTAAGAAGAGAAAAAGAGGAAGTCGAGGGAGGAGCTCGGTTAAGAAAAGAGTGGTGAGTGATTCTCGCATAAAACTCCATGGGGAGGTGATAAGGATGGCTGGGAAAGGAAAGAAGAAACGAGCTAGGAAGAAGAAGAAAGAAGAGTAGTGCCCCTCAGAGTGGAGCGAACCCGTATAGATGAAAAACTCTTAACCCTTTTTTTAACGTTTAAAGATCACAGTTGTTGAAAGGTGAAGGAGAGATGTCGGAGGAAGAGGAAGAAGTTGTGAACGCGGGATGGGTTTCGCTGAGTAGGTCAGGTAAAAGCTTGAACATAATGGTTATGGATCAGATGTTCTTCGTGCCCCTCCGTGACTTGTGGAAAGTCCTCGATGAGGAGAGGGGACGGGTCGATGTCAAACAGTGGGTCAAGAGAGGCGCCGAGGAGCGTTAGACAAAATTGTTGAGGGAACCCGATTCCAGGAGACGAGAGAAGAAGATGCTTGGGAAGAAGGATGGGTAGAGACTTGGAAAAGCTTAGTAAATCAGCGTTAATTGAGCGAGCTAAACGACACATTTTCTCGTTAGGTCTTAATGATGTAGCCTCCTATCTATGTAGACTGAATATGAAGTTTGGACTCGCAAAGATACACTACACTCAGTACAAACTTGGGATGGAGCCAAGCGCGACTTTTATATCGGCACCAGACGAAACCGTGACAAGAAACAAAGTTAGGTGGGAAAGCGGGATAGGCTACGGCGGAAAGGTCTCTTGGGGTAGCGGGGAAGACAAGGTTATCATTCTAGACGTTATGCCGAACGCATGTGGCATGCTTGTAGGGGGCATAAAAAACCTGCCAGAACCACGTGAAGTTATGAACAATATGTATGAGCTAAAACGAAATGAGGTATTCATAGATGACATAAAAGTGTCGTGGGACTTCCATGTAGGAAACCACTTTATAGATATGTTTAGGGTTGTAAAGGTTACCGAAATAGACCTACCTGACTACATTTTTATTATACACAGCGCGGCTCCCGAGTTACAAGGAGAGAATCAGAAGGGGCTAGGCTTATACTACCATAAAAGCAGGGTTCTTAAAGAAAGGATGAAAGAGGTAAAAACTCCTTTTGGTCCATGCAGGGTAGTTTTAGATGAAGACGCGAAGGAATACTACAAGTTTTTTAGATACGCGGAAGAATTCGCGAAGAAGAGAAGGAGATTAGCTGCTACTGAGATTTTCGGAGATTTCATAGAGATAATAAACGAAACACACCAAGGCTTACTAAACTATAATGAAATAGCGCTTGGGTGTCATTACATAAATCAACAAGGTCAGATGTTTCCAATAGCCCTGAGAGCAGACTTACCCGCCTATCTAGTTCGGGGAAACCTAAACCTCTCCGAAGAAACTATAGAGGCGCTCGGATTCTATAAAAGAGCCGAAAAACTTGGGGTCATGGATAGATTGAAAAATCTGAATATACTACCCCACGGCGGGGGCTACACCTTCCCAGACATGTTAGAGGCGTCAGGAGAGGTGGAAATAGATAATAAAAGATACTTCATAACCGAGATGAAGAGCGGGATAGGGCAAAAAATAATCTCTAGCACGGAGGGCATACCCTTCATGTACCGCGGTAGGGAAGTGATTGTGAGAACCATAGAGTTAAGGATGTGTGATATAGTAGCCCGACTTATGCCAATCTATGTCCTAAGGATATGAGGGGACAAGGTGACTCTAAACGGGTGGGGGAAAGAAGAGGCGAGAGAAAGCGGAGAGGGCGAAGAAACACATGGAGTGCGTGAGAGAAAAGAAGCAGAAAAGCAAGGAAAGGAAGGCCAAGCTTCAAACACCTGCCAAAAGAAAAAAGAAGAGGTAAGTGTCGTTTAAATGCCAACGGCGTATGTGTTGATAAACACGGAGACAGGTTCTTCAATTGAAGATATACTGAAAGATTTGAAGAAGGTTGAGGGAGTTGATGAAGCCTTCGCTGTTTATGGGGTCTATGATATAATCGCCAAGGTAAGGGCGGAATCTATGGATAAGCTCAAGGAAATTGTAACTTTGCGCATTAGAAGGGTTGACAAGGTTAGGACGACATTAACGATGATAGTTGTGGGGGCGCAAAATAGATAATCGGTGCTAAAAAATGAAATGTCCTAAATGCGGTGGTCATCGAGCAAAATTCAAAACGAGCAGAACCGAGTCTCTAAGTCAAAAGAAGTTGTTGGTTAGGAAACGAAAGAAACTTCCAAGGAAAAAAGGTAAGCGTGCACGTCAATCATCCAAAAAGAACACTAAGCCTCGAGAGGATTTCAATGCGAGGTGCTTGGATTGCGGATTCGAATTTGATCCGAGGAATTATGCATGAAGCATAACTATCAAAAAATCTAGGTAAATCGAAACAGTGGCGTGGAATATAAGAGCATAGGAGGAGAAGTCATGGAATTTTGTCCAAAATGCGAATCCCGCCTTGTGCCAAAGAAGGAAAAAACCGTCAAGAAAATATCGTTAATCCTTGTCTGTCTCAAATGCGGCTACAAGAAACAAGCATTAAGCAACAAAGTCGCACCAAAGGTTGCAAAAATTATACAGCCCCATCCGCAGAAACTCGTAGCGGTAATAGGTAGAGAAGAGCAGAAGCTACGAACACTACCCACTATTAAAATTGAATGCCCTAGGTGCGGAAACAATTTAGCGTATGTTTGGCAAGTACAGACAAGAGGAGCTGACGAATCTTCAACACAGTTTTTCCGATGCACAAAATGCGGATACACATTCAGAGAATACAGCTAAACATCGTAGTTGTGGAATCCTCTTGAAAGTTGAGAAGAAGGGAATTCGCATTCAGAACGTGGTAGCCTCAGCCTCCCTCAAACACCGCATTGACTTGGACGCCATAGTTACGGCTTTTCCACGCGTCAAGTACCGACCCAAAGTTTTCCCTGGACTCGCCTTTAGGCTGAAGAGGCCCAAGACGTGCACCCTCATCTTCAGTAGCGGCGGGATGGTTTGCACAGGCGCCAAGTCTGAGAGGGAGGCCAGAAGGGCGATTATGAAGGTTGTCAAGGAGTTGAAAGCTGCTGGTATGATCATCACCGGAAAGCCTGAGGTACACATTGTGAATATTGTTGCCTCTGGAAGCCTTGGCGGCCCAGTTGATCTCGAAGAGTTGGCGAGCGAGCTCGCGGGTGGGAGTATCATGTATGAGCCGGAGCAGTTTCCAGCCGCGATTTACCGAATGGAAAGCCCTAGGGTGGTTTTTCTGATATTCGCCACCGGCAAGATTGTCTGTGTGGGCGCGAAGAAGGAGGAGGATGTCTATGAAGCTGTAGAAATTCTTCGGCGAAGGCTGGAGGAGATGAAGGTCATGGTTTAACATGTATGAGACAGTATCGTTGGCTTTGTTGGTAGTAGCCGCAAACACCACACTCGATTTGAGGGATAGAGTTAAAATATTCCTTGCCTAATATTCTATTAGTTGGAGCGACCCAAAAAGTATGCCCGCCTTAGAAAAGATAGAATACAAACCCATATCCGTCAGAGAACTATTTTTAGAAATAAAAAACCTCTCTGAATTGATGATTGACTTAGCCTATTCAGCCGCGTTATTTAACGACAAAGAACTCGCGGAAGATGTCTTGGAACTTGAAAACCGCGTTGACACATTAACCTATCTTTTAGACATGGAAATCATGATAGCTGCGAGAGACCCTGACGACGCTGAGGCGTTAGCTGGAGTTTCCAAAGTTGCCTCCGCCGCTGACAAAATCTCAGATGCAGCTGCAGACATAGCAGCAATAGTTACGCAAAACATCGGAGTACATCCAATAGTAAGCGAAGTCTTCGAAAAAGTTGAAGAACGCCTAACAAGAGCCAAAGCTAGCAAAGCCTCGATACTTATCGACAAACAAATAGGCGAACTCGATCTGGCAGCGAGAATGGGCGTTGACATAATCGCCATCTGCCGAAACAAAGACTGGATAATCGACCCTAAAGACACAGAATCCATCAAAATTGGAGACGTTCTCATCGCCCGTGGAGCCCCCTCTGGCGTCAAGGAGTTCAAAGCACTTGCGGAAGGAAAACTGCGGAAACTGGAGGATTAGAATGTCACAGAAACTTCAAAAAAAGTTTGAGGAAATTGTTGAACGTTTCGTCGAGTTGAAAGACACATCCGAGTTAATGATGGATATGGCATACTCCTCATTACTATTAAACAGCAAAGAATTAGCTGAAGATGTGCAAGAGCTTGAGGAACATGTGGACAAATTACATACGGATTTTGAGTTGCTTGTCTTGTCAAGCGGTTTCAAACCAGAAGAAGCCAAAAGTTTTCTCGGGCTTATAAGACTGGGGGTAGTTACTGAAAAAATAGCTGATGCCGCTGCGGAAATAGCTGAAGTTGTTTTGAGGGGAATAAAGCCACATCCAGTATTAAAACTCGCCATAGAAGAAGCTGAAGAAACCGTTACCTACGTACAAGTGACTGAAAACTCTCCGCTTGCAAATAAAACCTTACGCGAGGTTCACATTCCAGAAGAAACTGGCATGTGGGTTCTCGCCATAAGAAGAAGAGGTAAATACATAAGACCTAAACCCCACACAAAAATAGACGCAGGCGATATCTTAATAGCCTCCGGCTATGCTGAGGGAGAAGAAGACCTTAAAAAACTGGCATCCCAGTGACATGACTTTGCGATTTGATTGTAGTTAGGATACTTATTTTGGCTTCATTAAGACTATAAACTCGGATTCTGATATTGTCTCAGAAGAAGGTTTACTAAAATGAAAAAGGCAAAGACGAAAATGAAAAGCCAGAGCTTTACATGTTCAAACCCAGAGTGTGAAAGAGTTTTTGCCAATCCAATAATTGTTCAAAATTTAAGCTCAAAAAACGAGTCTTCATACTCTGCATGTCCTTACTGCTTAACCGAAATAGTGATAGAAACAAATTCCGAGGTTGAAGAGGAAAAGCGAACAGTGAAGAAAAAAAGAGCCAAAATCGAAGAGCCCATTGCACAACCCACAAAATTAAAGCCAGCTGAACAACTGTCTCTAAAGGACAATAAATGTCCATACCATTTTGGATATTTGAGCCAACGTTCAAGAAAGGAAGAGATACCTGAAGAATGTATGACTTGCGAAAAAATAGTACAATGTATGCTTAAGAAAGTAACTGGGTAAGTTGATAATTCATGATACACACATGCCCTTTTAAATCTGAAAGATTCTCTCTAAAAAACGGATATGGGGCAACATAGTTGTCAGCAACTTTGCAGAGAAGAACCCACGGGGCCGTCGCATCAACTTCCCTAAGACACAAAAATTGAACGCCGAAACAGTAACAACCATTGCAACAAGCTTTCTCAAAAGAATTGGACACAAGAGTGGCGTAAAACCCAAAAGAGTCACATTGGAAGAGGGCGCCTACATTGTTGAAATTGATATGAAAAAAATCATGGCCATCGTTCGAGTTGATGCTGTCACTCATGAAATCAAGGAGTATGAAATACAGCCAAAAGGCGAAGAAACGTCCTTTGTTTCCATTTCACCAAAAATAATCGCAGTGACATTTGGCATTTCCGCCGTCGTTTACGTCGCTTTAAATTTTGCCTTTCAAATGCTTGGTATTTGAAGTTTATCATGCTTCATGATTTCAAATTCATAAATGCTATATAAATTTTAGAGGCATAATTCGTTTCACGAATGGTGAAACTACTTGAAACTTGCCGTAGGAGCATTACTGCTTACTTTTGCTACAGCCGTAACTGCAGGTTTTTTCGTCTACCAGTTCATGTTCACTCTTACAGAAAAAATGAAAACGGCTTTTCCAACGCAGTCTCTGCAACTGGAACGCGTGAACATCAACAGCACTTGCATAACCATTTCTGTTAGAAATTTTGCCTCAGTAGATGTCCAAATAACAGGAGTATACATAAACGGTAAGGTGTATAGCTTAACAGAAAACGTCTTTGTTTCACCAAACGGTGTAGGCACGATCCACTTGCATGGCGCTTATGTAGAAGGTGAAACCTATACCTTAAAAATTACTTCATCATTGGGTTCTCCACTCGTTTCCGTCGTAAAATACGATTGAAAATATAGAATTGGTTGAAATAAAGTTTGGAAATTAAAACTGTTATTTTTCCGTCTTCTTTTCCGGTTTTTCCTCTTCTTTCGCTTCCTCTTCTATTTCGCTTGTGATTTCTTCTATTGGTTTCGGTGGTGGTGTTGTAGCCATGGTCCAGCCTATCCACGCACCTATGCCCATAACTGCAATGAAAGCTATGAAAACCGGAACTGTTACGAGCCAAAATGGGATACTCCAGTTGGAGGGGTCTCCAAAATAGAACAATCCAACACTGTATAGTATGCCTATCACCGCGCATGCGAGGAATATTATTCCGCCTATTCCTTGATCTTTACTTACCATTTAACATCACCATATGTAAACCATGTTTACTCCTTTACACCTTTTAAAGTTTGCCGTGGTTTTCGACTGACGCTATATTGTTCCCATTTCCCAAGTTGCCAGATACCTTTTCTGTTCATCCGTCAATTCGTCTATTTTTATCTTCATTGCGTTGAGTTTCAATATTGCTACTGTTTCATCTATTTCTTTTGGCACTGGATAAACCTTGGGCGGCATCTTCTCGGTTTTAGCTATGTATTCTACGCTGAGGGCTTGATTTGCAAAGGACATATCCATAACCTCTGAAGGATGACCCTCCGCTGCCGCTAAATTCACAAGTCTACCCTCTGCCAGAAGGTATATCTTTCTTCCATCTGCGAGCGTGTACTCGTCCAGGTTTTGTCTTATGTTTCTCTTTGAAACAGCAATTTCTTCCAAGTCTTTTATGCCGATTTCTACGTTGAAGTGTCCGCTGTTGGCGAGTATTGCTCCGTTTTTCATTTTCTGCATGTGTTCTTTTCTGATGACGTTTATGTCACCAGTTGTTGTTACGAAGATGTCGCCTGTTGTTGATGCTTCGGCTATTGGCATTACGCGGAACCCGTTCATCGCTGCTTCAAGCGCCCTGAGCGGGTTTACCTCTGTAACTATAATGTTAGCTCCCATGCCTTTTGCCCTCATTGCCAGGCCTCTTCCACACCATCCGTAACCGCAGACCACGAAGTTTTTGCCTGCTAGAAGTATGTTTGTGGCTCTTAGGATTCCATCTATTGTGCTTTGTCCTGTTCCGTAGCGGTTGTCAAACAAGTGTTTTGTGTAAGCGTCGTTCACGGCTATTATGGGGTATTTGAGTGTTCCAGTTTTTTCCATGGCTCGTAACCGCAAGACGCCTGTTGTTGTTTCTTCTGTCCCGCCTTTAACGTTTTGTAAGGCTTCTGTCCTTTTGCTGTGGATTGTGCTGACAAGGTCGGCACCGTCGTCTAAGGTTGTTTCGGGTTTGTGATCTATTACCTTTTCAACGCACCAGTAGTATTCCTCTTTTGTTTGTCCTCGCCAAGCATAGACGTGAACGCCTCTTTCTGCTAGGGCTGCTGCGGCATCGTCTTGTGTGGATAGTGGGTTGGAGCCGCATAATGCAACTTTTGCTCCCCCAGCTACGAGTGTTTCAACGAGTACTGCTGTTTCTTTTGTCACGTGCAAACATGCGCCTAAGGTTGTGCCCTCAAATGGTTTTTCTTGGCTGAATCTTTTTTTGATTTGATTTAGAACTGGCATGTGCTTTGATGCCCATTCTATTTGTAGAAAGCCTTTAGAAGCTAAACTTTCGTTTTTAACTTTGAAATTTTCCATTTTAATTCTTCCTTAATGGAATTTGCAATCTGGACTATTTAATGTTACGTGCTAGTCGTTCTAGAAGATTGGTTTTTGTTTTTTCCGCCATTTCCATAACTTTCTTCACGTCTATTCCTGTAAGTTTTCGGTTTTGCATGAGGATTTTGCCGTTTATAATGACTGTTTCAACATCCGCCGCTTTTGTCGCATAAACAAGATGACTGACTTCTTTATGTAAAGGGCATAGATGTGGTTTTTTAAAATCTATAATCACCAAATCTGCTTTTTTGCCAATTTCTATGGAGCCTATTTCGTTTTGCCATGACAGTGCTTTTGCTCCTTCTATGGTTGCCATTTCTAAAACTTGTTTTGCAGGTGTTAGTGTTGGGTTTTTGTTTACGCCTTTATGTAGAAGAGCTGTTGCTTTCATGGTTTCGAACATGTCTGCTGTGTTGTTTGAACATGGGCTGTCTGTGCCCAGTGAAACTGTTACGCCTTTTCTGAGCATTTTTGGGACAGGGCTTATGCCTGAGGCGAGTTTAAGGTTTGAGATTGGGTTGTGTGAAACCTTTACCTTTCTTTGTTTCATTATTGTCATGTCTCTGTCCGTTAACGCTACGCAGTGTGCTGCAATCACGTGTTTGTCTAGAACCCCTAATGAATCTAGGTATGTCATTACTCCGTTTTTTAACTTAATCTTGAAGGCTTTTCGGATTTTTTCTTGTTCGTCGATGGTTTCTGCAACATGTGTGTGCCAAATTATTGGTGTTTTTTCTGAGCCGTATTTCTGGTTTAGTTCTTCTTTGATTTCTTTCAGTTCCTTCATGTATTCTGGGTCAACGGTGTAGGGCGAGTGAGGGTCTACGCTGACGCGGATTAGTCCGTTTGCTTTGTCGTGCCAGTTTTTAGCCAAGTCTTTTAACGCTTTTTTGTCTTCTTTTTTTCTCCATGAGAAGCATACGTGGCCTATTACTCCTCTCAAGCCTGTTTCAGCGAATGCTTTTGCTTCATTTTCTTCTGGTGTGTAATGATACATTGTGTTGACTGTTGTTGTTCCGGTCATTATGGATTCTGTGGCTGTTAGTAAGGCTCCGACGTAAATGTCATGGGGTGTCATGTGTTTTTCTATTGGCCATATCCATTTTTCCAGCCATTCTTGGAGTGGTAAATCGTCTGCGTATCCTCTTAGCAGGCTCATTGCTGCGTGTTGATG